>NZ_PIRM01000005.1 GCF_003049735.1 Campylobacter concisus
CGTACTTTAATATCTATACTTTTAATCCCAAAGGAAATTCCTTTGGGATATTCTTTCTTATCATTAAATTTTTATAATTGTTTGTCTTTTTAACTAGCATCAGATTTACAAAATTTTAGTTATTTAAGTAGTTAGTATATAAATTAGTAAGTCTGGATGATAAACAAAGGCTGGAAATGGATTAAAATTTGGCGGTAAATGTAGATAAATTTACCGCCGCAAGGATAAATTATTTTCCAGTTGGGTCTAAGCCATTTAAGATGTAATTTACTTCATCATCGCTTAGCTCGTAGTGTAAAAACTCTTTATAAAATTTCTTAGTTTCAGCTGCTATATCTATATCTTTAAAAATTTCAGGATGTAATATCTTAGCCGCCCATAAAATTTGCAAAGCTCCCTCGGCGCCGTATCTATCCCAGCTAAAAACGCCGGTAGGATTTACGTAAACTCTTTTATTTTTTACAGCGTTAGTATCTGCGTAGATAGGATTTTCGTATATTTTTTTCAAAATTTCTGGAGCTTTGGCTCTGCCTATGATGATCACATCTGGATTTATATTTGGGATCTCTTCTGCGTTTAGTTCAAGCATATTTCCAGCTTTTTGAACCGCATTTACTCCGCCTGCGACTCTTATCCACTCGTCTATGATCGTATTTGTGCCGTCAATCTTAAATAAATTTTTGCTGTCGGCTATGTGAAGTACTTTTGGTCTATCTGACGCAGCGATCTTATCTGTTTTACTTAGCGCTTTTTTAAGGTTGCCGTCAAAATATTCGTTAAATTTCTCCGCGATCTTCGGCGCGTCGCCTCCTATGACCTCAGCCATTATAGATACGCTCTTTTTCATATCCGCATGATTCGTAAATGACGGATAAAACACGGTAAAGCCGTTTTTGGTTAGCTCTTCTTCGTTCTTTTTATCGGCGGCTATGACGACGTCTGGGCTTAGTTTGATTAGCTCTTCTACCTGTAAGTCTTTTCCGTTTACGCCGTTTGGAATGCTTGAAATCCTAGGATAAATATGCGCAAACCATTTGTTGTTTTTGATAAGATCGGTAGTCGCTACTATTTTATCAGCGCCGCCTAGCATTAATATGATTTGATTGTTCGCATACCAAAGTGTGGCGATTTTTTCTACTTTTGTGGGGACTTTTACGACATCACCAGTGATGTCCTTGACATCTCTAAACTCAGCTGCATTAAGCAAAAGGCTTGCAAACAGCACCACTAAAGCCATGAAAATTTTTTTCATTTTTTCTCCTTATGTTAAATATATATTTTTACATATAAGTGCTAATGCTATATATTATCGCCTTAATAAACAATATCCTTACAATATAAATTTCTAATTTAGAGCTTTAAAATTTATGAGCGAATGTGGATTTTTATCTATTATTGATAGATTAAATTTATAGCAAGGACTCCCCTTCTTGCACTGGGCAAAAAAGGGAGGAAAGAGAGATTATTTCTCAAAAGCTTTTTGCAAGCTAAACGGAAACGCTTGATAGCCCATCGCATTTGTCATTTTTATCTCGATGCTTGGCTCTTTTGCGCCCCACTCAAACTCATCGATGTGTGGGCTTGGAAGTCCTACTGGGCGACCTTTTGCGATGTCAAACTGCATACCAGCAACGGCTGAGTAGACCATCACGCTATCAAGGTCATCTTGATACTGCGTAAGGCTAGTGACCGAACTATACCACTCTTTGCCACGCTCTTTGCCGTACTCCCAAATTTGCTCAACAGTCTTTTTCTTTTCATCTATTTTATAAACGACTGCGCGAGAGTACTTCATGCCAGCGATGGCTGGTTGCTCCATACCCCTTGTGTCGCCGTTGTCAAAGACACTTAGATAAATTTCGCCTTTTTTAGACTTGCTATCTATCCTAAATGCTGTGTGCTGCGTCCATTGCCAGTCAAAGCCACCTTTGTCGCTTTCATATCCTGGGCATTTTGAGTACTCATCTTCGCAGACGATTTTGTTACCTTTGCTATCAACTGGCTGAAGGAGTTTATCTTTAAATTTATCGCTCCAGCCCTTGTGAGCGCCCATGATCCATTTTACTTGTTTATCTCGGCCGATCTTGATAACTGCGTCTTGGTGGCGGCTTGAGATAATGATGCTATCATCGCTTGGATCATAATCCACGCTATTTACGTGTGCCCAGTTACGTCCAGGACCTGCTCCAACGATATCGCCCCATTTATCGTGCGTATCCATAGACTGAAGCTCATCAGAGCTTGCTGTGTGGCCTGCTTTTTTAGCGTCTATGTTTAAGCAAACCGCACCTTGATCAAGTGTTTTTAGCACGATATCGCGGTAAGGATCGAGGATTTCATATAGTCTAAAGTCATCAACTACATTGCCATCTCTGTCAAGCTCAACGATCACGTCGCGCACTGTTCTTACGTTTTTGCCATCAGCCCTTTTGTAGTCGGCATTTGCCACGCGCAAGAAGTAGTGTCCGTTTTGTGCTACGTCCATTGAGTGTGAGAAGTCGTTGTAGCTAGCTGGTAGCTCACGGTTGAAAATTTCTCTACCCATGATGTCGTATTTTGCGTATCTTTGACCATATCCCCAAGTCATCGCACCGTCGTCATTTTGCTTAAAGCCCATCATTACGCCAGCATGAAATGGCTGTTTTAGATCATAAATTTTGCTTGGCTCAAGGTACCATCTAACCTCGCCTTTTGTGTCAAGGATGAAGTTATTTGGGCTGTAGTTCCACTCGATCGCACCGCCAGCTGGGTTGTTCCAAACGACTTTTGTGCCCTTGCCTGTTTTATTTACAAAGTTATTTACGTAGTAGAGGCGGTTAGCAAATTTAGCACTCGCAGGCTTAGTAACCTCGATCTTGTCAAATAGCGCGCCCTTTTGATTTGGCGTGCCAGCGCTTTCTAGGTAGATGGCTGGAGCGTAAATTTTATAGCTCTCTTTTATGTGCTCGGTCTTACCCTTGTAGCTCTTGTCGTACTCGACTTCAACAGTGTTTTGATAGTCAGGGTACATGCCAAAAACAGGTATGCCGCCATGCGTGCGAAGATGCTTATCAGCCACTTTGTAGCTTATCACCTGACCGCCTTGTTTTGGCACGATGGTTACTTTTGCATTGCTTAGTGTGTAGCCACCATTTTTGATGACTGCTGTAAGTGGAGCAGTGTCGTATGGATTTACCACTACTTCGCCTATTTGCCCAGTGATAGCATAGTCAAGTTTAGCTCCGCTTGGGCCGCCTATCGCAAAAGCGCTTGAGCAAAGCACAGAAGCTAGCGCAACACAACTCAAAGTCTTTTTCATAACATCTCCTTTAGATAAATTTTATAAACTCTACTCATAAAGCTTATAAAATTTAGAAAAAGCCTTGGAACGCCCAAGGCTTAAAATAGGTAAAAGGAGTAATAAAAAATATTGCGTCCTTCGTAATTGTAATAAAACCTTATAACATAAAAATCACGATAAACTTTATAATGGCTTAAAATCTAAATTTATATTAAAAATTTTTGTCTTTTTGGATATTAAGCTAGCATTTACGCTTTAGCACTTATAATCAGCCCCAAATAATGGAGCAGAACTTATGACACTAACTTACAATGCAAAGAAAATTTATGAAATTTGGTTTGAATCAAAAAGTGAGCTTGAAGAGAGCAATGCTAGCTTTTTAGAGGATTATTTAAATTTTTTAGGCGATATTAGTGAGGTGATAAATATTGATGAAAAAACAAGGCTTTCGGTTATCATCGCCTCTCTTTGCGTGAGTAAAGGCGCAAAAAGCTCATTTAAAAGCTTCGTTAGGGCTGCTTTAAATGTAGGCGTATCAGCAAAAGAGATAAGAGAAATTTTATATCAAGCAGTGCCTTATGCTGGGCTTGGCAAGGTAGAAGATTATATATTTTTAGCTGATGAAATTTTTAGTGAGCGCTATATAGAGCCTGAAAATATGCCTAAAAAGTCAAGAGAAAGCAGAGGTGAACGAGGCCTTGAGATACAAAGAAAACTCTTCCCAGCGGTTGATAAATTTATCGCATCAATGCCAAATGATCAAAAACATATAATGGAGTTTTTATCGCAAAACTGCTTTGGCGATTTTTATGCAAGAGATGGGCTTAGTTTAGAGCTTAGAGAACTTTTGACATTTGTCTACATCACGACTCTTGGCTTTGCAAAGCCACAGCTTTTAGGGCACATTGCTGCAAATTTTGGCATCGGCAACGATAGAGCTAAACTAATAAGCATTGTTACGACACTTATACCATTTATAGGCTATCCAAGTGCTTTAAACGCATTATCAGCAATAAATGAGATAAGCTCTAGTAAAAATTAAATTTTTAATCAATGCGATATCTTATAAATTTCAGCCAAAATTTATTCTAGCGTTAAATTTGCGGTTGAGCTTGGTTGTAGAATAACTCAAAATAAATCATCTAAAGGAGATTATCATGAGTTTTCTATCTAAATTTAGTAAGGCTATCTTTGCTGTTGCGGTGGCTTGTGCGATTAGTGCTAGTGCATTTAGTGAGGGTGAGGACTACGTCAAGCTTGAAAAGCCGCTAAGCGCGGGACAAAATACGCTAGTTAAAATTTTTAGCTACGCTTGCCCATTTTGCTACAAGTATGATAAGAGCGTCACTCCAAAGGTAGTTGAGAAAATCCCTGGGCTAAAATACGAACCATTTCATCTAAAGACAAAGGGCGATTATGGCGATGTTGCGAGCAAGGTCTTTGCTGTGCTTATCGTTATGGACGAGGCAAAAGGTGTCGGCTTATTTGATGAAAATTCGCTATTTAAAAAGGCTAAATTTGCCTACTACAAGGCTTATCACGACAAAAAAGAGCGCTGGAGCGATGGCAAAGACGCCGAGGGCTTTTTAAAGACCGGACTTGAGGCTGCTGGCGTTAGTAAGGCAGACTACGAAAAAGAGCTAGCTAATCCAAAAGTGACCGAGCTGCTTAAAAAGTGGGATGAGAGCTATGATGTGGCTAAAATTCAAGGCGTGCCAGCATTTGTCGTAAATGGCAAATATCTCATCATGACAAAATCAATCAGCTCGCTTGATGGCATGGCAGCACTCATCGAAGAGCTTCTTAAAAAATAAGGCGCCACATGAGCTTTTTTAAAAAAATGGCCAAATTTCAAGACTCACGCATCTCTTGGGCGATCTTAGTCTTTGTAAGCGTCGCACTTGTCGTTATCGCGCACTCGCTCTTTCAAAACTACGCCTATATGCCTCCTTGCGAGCAGTGTGTCTATATACGTTTTGCATTTTTATGTATGGCACTTGGCGGCGTGATCGCTATGATAAACCCAAAAAATTTGCTATTTGCTCTAATTGGCTACGTCTTTGCCTTTTGGGGAGCGGTGCAGGGCATAATGTATAGCGTAAAGCTAGCTAAAATCCATGATGCGGTGCATGGCGATGATCCTTTTGGCGTGCAGGGCTGCTCTACTGAGCCACACTATCCATTTGGCTTGCCGCTTGAGAAGTGGGCACCTGACTGGTTTATGCCAACGGGGGACTGCGGATATGACAGCCCTATGGTGCCTGATGGCGTGGTGCTAAGTGATTTGCAAAAGAACATAGTTGATCTTTACGCAGACGGCTGGTATCTTGTGCCGTCCTCTAAATTTATGTCGATGGCTGATTGCACGCTGCTTGGATTTGGTGTTTGTTTTGTAGTGCTTGCACTTATGCTCGTTTCAAAGCTTTTATCCTTTTTAAAATGAATTTAGTTAGCCCAAATTTGGGCTAACTTAGGATATACTGCGCGTATGGGTATTAATTTAAAATCACAAAATATTAAAATCTACGCCATCATCTTGCTTGCTAGCCTTTTTGTAATACTTCTTGGGCTAAATATTTACAGCAATGCAAAAGAGAAAATTATAGAGCTATCTGATAAAAATAACATAGCAGTTAGCAAAAATATCGTAAATAACTTTCAAATTTGGCTTGATGAACGTATAAATTCACTCATTCGTGCGTCAAAATTTATACAAAATGCAGACATCGTAGATGACGATGAAAAGATAGCTGGCTTTATAAAGCTCTTTAAACAAAACGCGAAAGAATTTGATCTAATGCAGCTTTTAAGGGATGATGGAGAAATTTTTGTAGACGGAGAGAAAATTTTAGAAGAAGTTATGCCAAAGAGTGAAAGAGCAGGGCTTATCTGGTATGTTGAGACAAAAAATACAAATGCCCCAAGCGTAAATTTCATGCAAAAACATAAAATTTTAAAAGGCTCAACTCTAAATTTATGCGTTCCAGTCACAAAACAAGCGAAATTTAAAGCAGCACTTTGTGGCGTCGTGCGTATAGAAAATATCTTTAACAGCATTAAAAATTTTAGTCTTGCGCCAAATTCTTACTCATTTTTGGTGACTCATAGCGGTGAAATTTTAACATCGATACCTGATCTTGCTTTAAAAAAAGAGATCGAGGAGAAATTTAAAGAGTTGTTTTTAAAAGATGAAGACATTACAAGCTTAAAAATAGGACAAAATTTAATCCAAGTAGCTGAGATACCAACGATAAATTGGTTCATAGGAGCTGGCACAAATAATGAAGAGGAAATTTCAGCTTTAACAAAAGAAGCTTTAAAAAATGCTCTAAGCTTGCTCTTTGCCTTCGTTGCGCTCACATTTTTGGCAAATATCCTTCATAATTTTATGTATAACAAGATAAAAAAGATACAAGATGAGTATGAAACTTTGCTGACTCATAGAGCCAAAATGAGTGAGGCTGGCGAGCTAATAAGTGGTATCAATCATCAATTCATTCAGCCAGTAAATTCTCTAAAACTAATGCTAAGCTCGTGCATAATGTTAAAAAAGGAAGGCAAACTAAGCGACGAGGAGCTAATAAATTTACTTGAAAAAGGGCAAAGCTCAGTTAAACTTCTTTCAAGTACTATTGAAATTTTTAGAAATTTTTACAAAAGCGCTGAAAATGTGAGCGAATTTGAGATACAAACAAGCGTTAAAAACCTAATAACTCTCATGCACACAGAGCTAAGCCGTGCAAATGTTAGTGTAAAATTTAGCGGCTTTAATGAACAAAAAGTTCGTCAGATAGAAAATATAATCCAACAAATTTTGCTAATCCTAATACACAACGCAAAAGACTCACTTGTTGAAAGCTACAAAGATGAGCCACTAAAACGTATCATCGAGATAAAATTTAGAAGCTTTGAAGATAAATGCTACATCGGAGTTTATGACAATGGAAATGGCGTAAGTGAGCAAATGAGTGAGAAAATTTTTACTTGGCTAAATACCACCAAAAAGCAAGGAAATGGCATAGGACTTTATTTTGCTAAAAAGCTAGCGCAAGAAAAGCTAAATGGTGACGTAAGACTCGTAAATAACGCAAAGCCAACGGTGTTTGAACTAAGTTTTGATATAAATTTAAAGGACTAAAATGCAAGAAGTCTTAGAAATTTTAAAAAAGACGTCCGTCTTGGTAGTCGAAGATGACGATATGGCAAGAGAGCTTATTATTAGCGGGCTTAAACCTTATTGCGAGCAGGTAATTGGTGCTTGTAATGGACAAGATGGCGTGGAGAAATTTAAAAAGCAAGGCTTTGATATTGTGATGAGCGATATTCACATGCCAGTGCTTAATGGCTTTGAGATGATGAATGAGATGAAGCGCACAAAGCCGCACCAAAAATTTATCGTCTTTACCTCTTATGATAGCGATGAAAATTTGATAAAAAGCATGGAGGAAGGGGCGATGCTCTTTTTAAAAAAGCCTATTGATATGAAGGATCTTAGAGCAATGCTTATTAGTTTAAGTTTTGAACGAGATGAAAAGCTAGTTTATTTAAGCGATGAGGTGAGTATAAATTTAAAAAGAGAGAAAATTTATAAAAACGGCATTGAAATTTATCTTAGCTTTTTGCAAAATAAGATATTTTGGCTCTTTGCTTATAATCTAAATAAGCTAGTTACTTATGAGATGATAGAAGAATTTGTCTATGAAAGCGATGTTAGCAAGGCGGCTATCCAAAATGTGATACTTCGCCTAAAACGTGAGCTTGGTGTGAAATTTAAAAACATCAGCGAGAGTGGATATATTTTAATCACAAAATCTGAATGATTTGGAATTATCGTCACCTTGTACCATAGTACAATATACAAAAGTAATTAAATATACTAAAATACCGACAAATAAAAATAAGGAATAAAGATGGCAGCAGTAGCTGGTATAGTTAAAAGTGTTTCATCTGATGTTATAGCGATAGACCAAAATGATCATGTAAGAGTTTTAGACGTAAATGATAAAGTATATATCGGAGAGGCTATAAAGGGCGAGAGTGAAAGCTCAAGTATTACAATCACTGCGAATGATGGACAAGATATATCAATAAACGGATACGATACTCTTTGGCTAGATAGTAGCGTAGTAAGCGATGATATTGGTGAGTCTAGTATAGATACTGACGCATTGTTTAAAGCACTTCTTGGCAATGATTATGTATCGATTTTAGATCATATAAATGAAAAAGTAGATGATATCCTTAGCGCAACCAATTTAGAGCAAGAAGAGCTAAATGATGAGGCTAGTGTAAGTATTAGTTTTAATGAAATAGATCCAAATTTAGCAAATGAACATGGATTAAGAGAAGATGATTTTTTAGCTAAAATAAACGAACATAAAGAGAGCGATAAGCAGATAGATCCTAGCTTTGAGCATACAAATCTTAACGCAACTACGATATATATAGATATCGATAACGACTTAAATAAACTTTCATAAATTTGAGCTTTTTGCTCAAATTTCTTCTGTTTTAAAAAACTCAAATTTATCTAATATCCTCTATAATAAGCCAAAAATTTCAAAGGAAAACGATGAAAAAAATTCTGATCATCGCAGGCTCTTGTAATAGCGGCACAGCTGGGCTTCAAGCAGATATAAAAACATGTGCTAGGCTTAATTGTTATAGTGCAACAGCGGTAACTTCTTTGGTCGCTGAGACTACGGATGCTGTAAAAAGCGTGGTTTGCTTAGAGCCTAGTTTTGTCAAAGATCAGCTAAATACACTTGCGGAAGAATTTAGCTTTGATGCGATTAAGATAGGCATGTTATTTAGTGAAGAGATTATGGAAGTGGTGCGTGAGTTTTTACTAACTCAAAATACCAAAGTAGTGCTTGATCCGGTTTGCGTCTCAAAAAGCGGACACAAGCTTATAAAAGATAGTGCGGTGGCAAAACTAAAAGAGCTAATGAGTTTAGCTACGGTAACTACTCCAAATTTAGATGAGGCAAATGTACTCTTTGGTGATGATTATAAAGATCTGCCTTGTGATGTCATCGTAAAGAAACATATCAGCGAAGATAGCAGCATAGACACACTTTATAAAAAAGATGGCTCGCTAAGAAATTTTAAAACCCCACTTGTTAATCCGCTTGTAATGAGTGGAACTGGTTGTAGCTTCTCAACTGCACTTGCTTGCTTTTTAGCAAAGGGCAAGAGCCTAGAGGAGTCTATACAACTTTCAAAAGAGTATATTTGCTCTATCATAAAAGAGAGCATAGATACAAAACTTGGCAAAAATCGCTTACTTTGGCATGGAGCGAAGTAAAATTTATCCCTCTGATCTTTGCACGGCAGCTGAGTGAGTGATGATGTCGTGTAGATTTAGTTTATCTTTTCTAAAGAAACAAAGGCAAAGTCCAAGTATGCTAAAGCCAGCAAAGGCAAAGCAAATTTGGCGCAAGATGGTGTGAAAAAAGCTTAGTTTTCTACCGGTTTTTAGGTTTATTAGATAAATTTCTTGTGCTTTGTAGCCTGGGGTTTGTGCTTTTATGCTAAAAAAAAGGCACATTATAAGTGAGATCAGGCTATTTGCACCAAAAATGGCAATTTGGTTATGTAAAAATGCCTCTTTGCCATCAAGCACAAGATATGTTGTCGCATAAAATATCGGCATACCGATGATAAAAAGATCGATAACAAAGGCCTTTGCTCTAGCCCAAATAGGTGCGATTTTTGCCTTTTGCTTTGCCAACTCAATTTCCTGTATTTATGTAGATACGGCTAAATTTCTCCCAGTCATATAGATAGACTAGGTTGTCACTCTCGCCATTATCATGCGTGACGCAGAGCATAGTAGAGGTGCGTGAGACCTTGCACCAGTGACTATAGAGATCAAGTTTTTTGATATCGCTTTCTAGTACACCAGAACAGCCTATATATTCATAAATGCTAAGATCAAAAAAGCTCTTATTTCCGGTCCTTAGCAAGCATTTTTTACTATTTTCTTGCATTAAACTAGCTCTACACCTTTGCCATTTACTACTTCGCCTATCACGTAGCCATCGCTGCTAGCTAGGACAGTATTGACATTTTCTTTAGGCACAACTAATATCATGCCAACGCCCATGTTAAAGGTTCTCATCATCTCGCTTTCTTCTACTTTTTGAGCAATGATTTTAAAAATTTCAGGCGTTTTTATAGTGCTTTTTTGTACTTTTGCACCAAGTCCAGCAGGGAAGACGCGAGGCAAGTTTTCAACTATGCCACCACCGGTGATGTGAGCCATTGCTGTGATCTTATCTTTTAAACTTAAAAAGTCGCTCACATAAATTCTTGTTGGTTCAAGAAGTACGTCGATGAGCTTTTTATCGCCAACTTTTTCATCAAATTTTAGTCCAAGCTCGCTAACTACTTTTCTTGCAAGAGAGAAGCCATTTGAGTGCAGACCACTGCTTGGAAGCGCGACTAAAACGTCACCAGCTTTTACAAATTTGCTTCTGTCGATCTCATCAGCCTCGGCGATACCAACGGCAAATCCAGCAAGATCGAAGTCGCCTTTTTCATACATCGATGGCATCTCGGCTGTCTCACCGCCAATCAGCGCGCACTGAGCCTTTTTGCAGCCATTTGCGATGCTTTTTACCACCTCTTTGGCACTCTCTATCTCAAGCTTTGCCGTTGCGTAGTAATCGAGAAAAAAGAGTGGTGTGGCGAAGTTGCAGATGAGATCATTCACGCACATTGCGACTAGATCCTCGCCAACGCCATCAAATTTCTTAGCGTCGATAGCTAAGCGAAGCTTTGTACCAACGCCATCAGTCGCTCCCAAAATGGCTGGGTTTTTATATCCACTTGGTAGTCTGACTGCTCCTGAAAATGACCCAATGCCACCTATAACGTTTGGTGTTTGTGTAGATTTTACGAAAGGCTTTATCGCCTCAACAAAGCTATTTCCAGCATCTATATCCACTCCAGCATCTTTATAGCTTATCATCTTTGCCCTTTTTTGTAATTTTTTAAAACTTTAGCCAAAAGTTGCTAAAATTGTCATCAATTTTCAAAAATGGAGCGAGTTTGCAGAAATTTCCAAACGCTTATGTCATCACAGGCTCGATCGCTAGCGGTAAAAGCACAGCTATAAATTTACTAAAAGAACGAGGCTTTAGTGTGATTGATGCGGATATGATCGCTCATGAACAGCTTGAAATTTGTAAATGTGAGATAGCGAGAGTTTTTAAAGAGCAAATTTTAGACGAAGTTGGCAAGATCGATCGTAAAAAACTTGGTGCCATTGTTTTTAATAATCCAAAAAAATTAAAAATTTTAGAGCAAATTTTGCATCCAAAGATAAAGGAAGAAATTTTATCTCGCGCTACGAAGCTTGAGTGCTTGGGGCAGGTTTATTTTGTCGATATCCCTTTGTTTTTTGAAAAAAAGGAGCGTTACAGCGAGTTTAAAAATGTAGCCGTGATCTACGCGCCAAAAGAGCTTTTGCTAAGCCGTTTAATGAGCCGAAACGGGTTAAGCTTAAATGAGGCAAAAGCTAGAGTAGAGCTTCAGATGGATATCGAGAAAAAGCGAAAAATGGCAAAATTTATTATCGATAATAGCGGCGACAGGGAGAATTTAAAGCTGGAACTAGAGAAATTTATAAAGCAAATTTGCGCTACTTTTTGATAAATTTACTAGCAAATTTATATGTTTGCAAGCTCTCTTTACTACCAAAATCCCAGCTTTCAAGCTCGGCTTTTACTAAATTTGGAAATTTCTTGCTTATATCTTTTATTGCGTTACCAACCGACTTTCTAAGATACTCGCTCTCGTCTTCTTTTAGGCTGGCTAGGCGCCTAATCGCCTCATCTGGGTTATCTTTAAAATAGGGCCTATTTGTCCATATCCTAAGCCCCTCACTTACGGCTCTTTTTGCATTTGCGTTGCCGTTTTTTAGCCACTCATCGATAACAAAAAGTGCCTGCTCGTAGCCAATTTTCTTGCAAAACTCATCAAAAGCCTTTGCCAGCACCTCTTGAACCCTCCAGTTTTCATCTTTTGAGACTTCATCTCTCATAAACGCCAAAATTTCTTCACTATCTGATAGGTGCCCAAAGAGAAAAACCGCATACATCCGCACTTGATAGACATTCGAGCTGTATGCTAGGAGTGCAAGCTCTTTACAGTGCTCAGCTCCCTTTGCTTTATAGTCACCAAAGCCCTATTTTCTTGTTTTTTAAAGCCATTTTCTATCAAAGAAAACTCTTTTTCTAAATTTAAGATGAAGCTTTTCAAAGTAGCTCCTTTAAAATCACTAATAACTCTTATCTAAATTTTAGTAAAATCACGCAAAAAATAGAAGGACGGATCGTGCAAGTCTCAAAATATAACGCCAGCGGCAATGATTTTGTCATATTTCACACATTTTTAAGCAAAGATAGGAGCGAGCTAGCAAGGCAAATTTGTAGCCGAACAAACGGCGTTGGAGCTGATGGGCTCATCGTGCTTTTGCCTTATGAAAAGGGTGTGAAATGGGAGTTTTACAACAGCGATGGAAGCTACGCTGCGATGTGTGGCAACGGCTCGCGTGCGGCTGCTAGATATGCCTATCTAAACGGCCTTGTAAGATCGAGCGAATTTGCTCTGCTAACTGGCAGTGGCGAGGTGATGGCAAGCGTGAAAGATGAGTGCGTCGAGGTCGTGCTAACAAGTCCAAAAATTTTAAGCGAACCACTAAATGAAGGTGGCAAAACTTGGTACTTTTACGATACTGGTGTGCCTCATCTTGTAAATTTCACGCGAAATTTAGATGAATTTGACGTCAAAGAGTGCAGGGCGCTTCGCCAAAAATACAATGCAAATGTAAATTTAGCCAAATTTGATGGCGGAGTTTTAAAGGTAAGAACCTACGAAAGGGGCGTGGAGGACGAGACGCTAGCTTGTGGCACTGGCATGGCGGCTTGCTTTTATGGCGCTACTTTAAATTTAAACGCAGCGCAATGCCTAAAAGTCTATCCAAAAAGCGGCGAGGAGCTTGGTCTTAGACTAGAAAACGGCAAAATTTTATTTAGCGGAGCGGTGAAACACTGTTTTGATACGAGTATTGAAATTTAGTTTTTAGGGTGAGTTTTATACTTGCTCTTGACTAGGTTGGCCAGTAACGGTAAGCAAATTTTTCAAATTTATATTACTAAATTTGCGCTTAGCTGATGAAGTAAAATTTTATAGTGGTATTAATTTAAAATTTGAATACAAAATAACTAAGTTAAAATCTCGAAAAATAAATTTTAATAAAAATTTGAATAGAAATTTAAAAAAAAGAAGATCTCCGCCGAAGCGGAGAAAAGGTGTTATTTCAAAGCATCTTTTGCTTGTTTTGCAAGTGCCGCAAATGCCTTCGCGTCATTCATAGCTAGATCAGCTAAAATTTTTCTATCAAGTTCTATGTTAGCTTTGTTTAAGCCGTTGATAAATCTTGAATAGCTAATGTCGTTTAGTCTGCAAGCTGCGTTGATACGAACGATCCATAAACGTCTGAAATCACGTTTTTTCTGGCGTCTGTCGCGGTATGCATAAACTAAACTTCTCTCTAGTTGCTCTTTAGCTTTTCTAAAGTGTTTATGTCTAGCACTGAAAAAGCCACGTGCTAGCTTTAAAACTTTCTTATGGCGTCTTCTTCTAACTACGCCTGTTTTTACTCTTGCCATATTTATCCTTTTACAAATTGGCGCTCACGAAGTGAGTCTTGCCCCTAAATTTGGGGGAGTTTGAATGACTTTTTTGTCAAAAACTTAAATCTACGCTGCTTTATACGCCGAGCATTTTGCGAACGGCTGAGACATTTGTGCTATCCACGTAGTGTGGGCCACGAAGGTCTCTCATACGCTTACTAGGTTTTTTTGTTAAGATATGGCTTCTAAAAGCAGAGCCTCTTTTTATCTTATTTTTACCTACTTTAAAGCGCTTAGCAGCACCGCGAACGGTTTTCATCTTTGGCATGCTAATCCTTTTTGAAATTTTATACGCAAGTGCGTAAGTTTTGGATTATAGCGAAAAATCCTTTAGAAAATTTAAATTTCACTTAGACAAAATTTGCAATAAATTTACATTAAACTTAAAAGAATTTTAAATTTTATAATTAAATTATTAAAAATTGCATATAATCACGTGAAGAAATTTTATTTCACTAAAGGAGTAAATAATGAAAGGCAAAATTCTTGCATCAATCGTTGCTATGAGTGCGATTTTAGGCACAAGTAGCTTGGCATGCACTACTATTTTAGTAGGAGATAAAGCTTCAAATGACGGCTCCATGCTGGTTGCCAGGAGTGCAGACAGTAAGGCTGTAAAGGCACAAGTCTTTTTGATCCATCCAGCAAAGAAAAACCAAACTGGTATGCATAGCTCAAAAGCCCATGATGGCGCAAATGACTTTACATATCCGCTTCCAAAAGATGGTATGAGATACACAACCATCGCAAATTCTCACACAAAACTTCATGGAGCAGTCGGCTACAACGAGGCTGGAGTTGGACTAAGTGGCACTGAGACTATCTACGCAAAAGACGAGCTTTTAAAGATCGACCCATATAACGAAGAGACCGGCATCACCGAAGACGACATCCCAGACGTGCTTTTGCCGCGTATGAAGAGCGCAAAAGAGGGCGTTAAGCTTCTTGGCGAGATAGTGGAGACAAAGGGCGCTGGAGAGGGCTTTGGCGTGGTATTTATCGACGCAAATGAGCTTTGGTACTTTGAAACTGGCACAGGCCACAAGTGGATCGCCACAAAGATCGCTCCAGATGAGTATTTCGTCACTGCAAACCAAGGCAGACTTCAAAACTACAAAGAGAACGACCCAAATTTCATGGGCGCAAAAGATGTGATCAAATTTGCGATCGACAACAAGACTTATGACCCTGCAAAAGACGGAGAATTTAACTTCACAAAAGCCTATACAAGGGATGATGAGAGGGATATGACCTATAACTACCCACGTGTTTGCTGGGTGCAAAGCATGTTTAATCCAAGCTTAAAACAAGACTTTGCCGATGGTCAGAAATTCCCGGTATTTTTAAAACCAGAGAAAAAACTAGGAGTTGAAGACCTAAAAGCTGCTATGAGAGCCCACTACGACGGTACCGCGTTTGATAACTACGCTAGCAAAGATGAAGATAAGAAAAACGTCTACCGCGCTATAAGCGTCTTTAGAACATACGAGTCTCACGTCATGCAGGTGCGCCCGTGGCTACCAAAAGAGATCGGCCGCGTGACCTACGTAGCTCTTGGCATGGCTGATCTTAGCGTTTATTTGCCGTATTACGAGGGGTTAGATGGCTTTATAAAAGGCTACTCAGATGGCTCATACGATGCTGACGATACTTCGATATACTGGGTTTATAGAAAGCTTCAAACTCTTGTGATGACTGACTATGAGAAGTATTCACCGGTGGTTAAAGAGGCCTACGCTAAATTTGAAAAAGAGTTGGCGGTAAAACAGGCTAAATTTGAAGATGAGTACGTAAAGCTTTATAAAAAAGATAAGAAAAAAGCTGACAAACTCCTAAATGAATTTAGTAAAAAGACTATGCAAGAGGCTAAAGACTTAACTCAGCAGCTTACAAACAAGGTCTTTACTATGCTTACAGCTGATATGGATGCTAAGCTAAAATCTTTAAATAAAGGCAAAAAAGACTAAAAGTTTTGGGCGTGAAATTTAGTAACGCCCAAATTTAAACAAAAATTTGGCAAAGAGCGTCTATAATGCCAGGCAAATTTTATCTCAAAGGAAAAACGCTGATGCCTTGTCCCATGTATAAAGCTCGTTAATTTCGGCAAAAAACATATCAGCGATTTTCAAAAAACACGCAAATTTTTAAACAATTTTACATTTTTTCACATTGATATAAATCCATTTTTGCTAGCAGGTCCGCTGCATTGTAACTGTATTTTTAAAAATAAAACTAAGCAGTGTTTGAAATTTGGTAAGGATCTTTTTAGTAGGATTTTTTATAAATTTTACTTTAGTTTAAGAAGAAGTGGGTGTCATCCGCCGCGCGTGGTGTGACCTAGACTTGTTGTTTGAGCTGTGCTGGTGATGGTTTGGTTTTTTGGTGGCAGAAGGGGATTCTACTTACGGTCTGCTTGCAGTTGCGAGCTTGTGACGCAAAACGTCGCCCCTTCCGCCCCCAAGCCCCCACCTACCCCACTGCACGTTCAAAGTTGCTGTGCTTTGCACAGTTTTTAGTATAAATTTAAATTTAAAAAGGATAAAAATGATAAAAAGTTATGTTTTAGGTTTTCCAAGAATCGGTGAAAAAAGAGAATTAAAGCGTGCGTTAGAGGGCTTTTGGGCTGGCAAAGAGGGTTTTAGTGAAGAGAATTTGCAAGAGACTGCAAAGACGCTTCGCCAAAGACACTGGAAATATCAACAAGACGCTGGCATTTCAGCTATTAGCGTTAATGATTTTTCATTTTACGACCTAATGCTTGATAACATCATCGCTTTTGGTGCCACACCTCCAAGATTTGCAAATTTAAGTGGTTCAGAGCAATATTTCGCTTGCTCAAGAGGCAACAAAAACGGCGTTGCTATGGAGATGACAAAGTGGTTTAACACAAATTACCACTACATCGTGCCAGAGCTTAGCAGCGAGAGCAAATTTAGCCTAAAAGCTGACAAAATTTTGGCTGAATACAAAGAGGCAAAGGCAAATGGCGTAAAAGGCAAGGTAAATTTGATCGGCCCTATCACATTTTTGGCTCTTTCAAAGACGACTGACGGCAGCTGCCCATTTAAGCACCTTGACGCGCTTGTAGGCGAGTACAAAAAGCTACTTGAGCAAATTTCTAAGCTTGATGACGAAATTTTAGTGCAGTTTGACGAGCCGATCTTTGTAACAGACAAAAATGAAAGCGACCTTTTACCACTTATCACAAAGGTTTATAATGAGCTAACAAGCGTAGCTAGCAACGTTAAAATCGTATTTGCGACATATTTTGAACATGCGATCAAGGCAGTTAGCGAAGTGGCTAAAACTAAAATTTACGGCATCGCACTTGACTTCATCCACGGCAAGAGAAATTTCGAAGTTCTTGAGACTATCAAAAATAGCCATTTGACGCTATTTGCGGGTGTGATAGACGGCAGAAATATCTGGAAAAGCAACATCGACGAAAAAGTAAAACTTGTAGGTGAAATTTCAGAAAAAATAGGCGTAAAAGACCTTTATATCGGTACTTCGTGCTCACTTCTACACGTGCCATACACTCTAAAATATGAAGAGAATTTAAACCCTGAGATCAAAAGCTGGCTAAGCTTTGCGGTCGAGAAGCTTGACGAGATCAAGATCATCACAAAACTTGCAAACGGCGAGAAGCTTGATGAGAGCGAAATAAAAATTTATGAAGAGAACAAAAATGCAGTTAAAACTCGCGCTACTTCAAAGCTCATCCACTCAGATAGCGTTCAAAGCCGTATCAAAAATTTAAGCAAATTTGAGCGTGACGAGAAATTTGAAGACCGTATCAAAATTCAACGCGAAACACTAAAATACGGCATCTTGCCCACAACAACGATAGGTAGCTTCCCTCAAACGGTTGATCTTCGCGTACTTCGTCAAAATTTCAAAAAAGGTGAGATCGACGCGGCTGCTTATGAGGCAGGCATCAAAAAATATATCGATGAGTGTGTGAAATTCCAAGAAGATATCGGCCTAGACGTGCTAGTACACGGTGAGCCAGAGAGAAACGACATGGTCGAGTACTTTGGCGAGCAGATCAGCGGATATGCATTTAGCCAAAATGGCTGGGTACAAAGCTACGGCAGCCGCTGCGTCAAGCCACCACTTCTCTTTGGTGACGTAAGCCGCCCAGAGCCGATGACTGTAAAATGGATGAAATACGCTCAAAGCATCACAAAACACGTAATGAAGGGCATGCTAACAGGTCCTGTAACGATGCTAAACTGGAGCTTTGTGCGTGATGACTTGCCAAGAAGCGAAGTAGCAAAACAGCTTGCACTTTGTATCTATGACGAGATCGCAGACCTTCAAAATGCTGGCATCAGAGTGATCCAAGTCGATGAGGCAGCGTTTAAAGAGGGCTATCCGCTAAGAGCTGAAAATATCCCAGCTTATGAGAAATTTGCGGTTGATTGCTTTAAGCTTTCAGTAAGCTCGGCTGAGGCAAAAACTCAGATCCATACTCATATGTGCTACTCTGAATTTAACGATATTATTAAGACTATCGAAGCTATGGATGCTGATGTTATTAGTATCGAGACTGCAAGAAGTGGCAACGAGCTACTTAAAATTTTCAAAGCCGTTGGCTACAAACAAGAGGTCGGACCTGGCGTTTACGACATCCACAGTCCACGCGTGCCAAGTGTCGAGGAGATCGTCGCTCAGATCAAAGCTCTGCTTGAAGTCTTACCAAAAGAGCAGCTCTGGATCAACCCAGACTGCGGCCTAAAAACCAGAAAATGGGAAGAGGTCGAGCCAAGCCTTAAAAACATGGTAGAAGCCGTCAAGATCGTAAGAGGTCTATAATACAAATTTTAGCGTCTAGCAAGCCTAGGCGCTAAACTCCGTTTAAATTTCAAAAAAGTTAGAAAATGTTAAAAGATAAGATCATAAACAATGAAAGTGGCATAGTGCTTTATGGCCTAACGCCTCCAAAGGCTGAATTTGACGAGGCGAAGCTTAAAGAGATCGCTGCAAAATGGGACAAGAGGATCACGGATGTGCAGGCTGATGGCTTGGTGCTTTACGAGATCCAAGATGAAAGTAGCCGCATAAAAAGCGAGCGAACTTTTGAATTTAGCGATACATTAAGCCCTGAAATTTACTATTCAAAATATCTAAATTTAAAAACACCAAGCATCTTTTATAGAGTCGCAAATAAATATAATGAGAGCGAATTTAGAGCAAATTTAGCCAAAAGTAGTAGCGATATAAATGTCTTTGTCGGCGTTGCTTCTGGCAAGGTAGAGCCCAAAATGAGCCTAGAGCGTGCTTATGAGATCGCTAGAGATGAGTTTAAAGAGCTTGTAGTTGGCGGTGTTTGCATAGCTGAGAGGCACGCTAAAAAGGGCGATGAAGAGCAAAGGATGAGCCAAAAGGCCAAAATGGGGGCAAAATTTTTCATCTCGCAGGCAGTTTTTGATATAAATTTGGCTAAAAATTTACTAACAAGCGTGGCAAAAAGTGGGTTAAATTTGCCTATTATTTTGACATTTACGACTTGTGGCACGCCAAAAACACTAGAGTTTATCAAGTGGCTTGGCATAAGCGTTGATGAAAAGAGCGAGAAAAGGATGCTTGAGAGTAATAATTTTTTAGCCACGGCATCGCAAATTTGCCTTGAAAATTTCGCAGAGCTTTATAAATTTGCCAAAAAGCTTGGTGTAAATATCGGAGTCAATGTTGAAAGTGTAATGGCAAAAAGAGCCGAGATCGAAGCGAGTCTAGAGCTAACACACAAGATGAGAGAGGTGTTTTGATAGTTTAAAAGCTATCAAAACTTATATTTTAGATGATTTTAGTAAGTTCTTAGTCTTTTTTAGCTTTAATTATATAAGATTTTTAAGCTCATTTTAAAGTAGATAAAATTTATGACAAATATATTATTATGTGGTGGTTCTGGTACGAGGTTGTGGCCTATTAGCAGGACTTTGATGCCAAAACAATTTATTAAATTATTTGATGACAGGTCACTTTTTCAGCTAACTGCACTACGAAATAGTGAAATTTGTGACAATACATTTGTGATTACAAATATCGATCATTACTACTTGGCGATGGATCAGATAGAAAATTTAAATATCACAAATTTTAAATATCTACTTGAGCCAGTTGGTAGAAATACTGCACCAGCGATCACACTAGCTTGCCTCGCACTTGATCCAAATGAGATTGTTTTAGTAACGCCATCGGATCATTTGATAAAAGAGATTAAAGCATACCACATAAGCGTAAAAGCCGCAAAGGAGCTGGCAGAGCAAAATTTTTTGGTTACTTTTGGCATAAAGCCAAGGTCGCCCGAGACAGGATTTGGATATATAGAGAGCTATAATGGCGATGTAAAGGCCTTTTATGAAAAGCCAGACTATGAAAGGGCAGTGAAATTTCTAAAAGATCAAAATTTCTACTGGAATTCAGGTATGTTTGTCTTTAAGGCAGGCGTTTTCTTGGATCAGATGAAAATTTTTGCTCCTGAGATATTTGAAGCATGCAAAGTAGCTTTTGGCAACGCAAAAAAAGACGAATTTGATATTAAAATAGACACTACCGATATGCAAAATATCCCACAAAATAGCATAGATTATGCTGTAATGGAAAAGTCTGGTATTGTAAAAATGGTAGTACTAGATGCGCCTTGGAGTGATCTTGGAAGTTTTGATAGTTTGGATGAGCAGCTACCAAAAGATATCAATGGAAACACAATAAATAGCGATCTGGTGCAGATAAATTCTCACAATAATCTAGTCCTATCTAGTGGCAAAAAAATAGCTTTAATAGATGTCGATGATTTAACTGTGGTTGATACGAAAGACGCTCTTTTGATATCTAAAAAATCCTCTAGCCAAAAAGTAAAAAATGTGGTGGAAATTTTAAAAGAGGAGAGTTCTGAGCTTTGTAATGCTCATGTTACGACAAATAGGCCTTGGGGAAACTATACTGTCCTTGAAAATCAAGATGGTTATAAGATAAAGATAATAGAGGTAAAACCTGGCAAAAGACTATCTTTGCAAAAGCATTTTCATAGAAATGAGCATTGGATAGTACTGTCAGGTAGCGCCACCGTTACGATAGGTGAGACAACTAGACTCGTTTGTCCTAATGAGTCTATCTATATAAAAATGGGTGAAGTTCATAGGCTGTCTAATGAAGGAAAAATTCCTGTGGTTTTAATAGAAGCTCAGGTCGGTGAATATACAGGTGAAGATGATATAATTCGCCTAGATGATGATTTTAAAAGGTGATTTATGGATAAAAAAGTAGCATTAATAACTGGTATAACTGGTCAAGATGGATCGTATCTGGCAGAATTTTTACTAAAAAAAGGTTATATAGTCCATGGTATAAAAAGGCGAACGAGCCTTTTTAATACAGACAGAATAGATCATCTTTATCAAGATCCACACGTTGATAATAGAAACTTTTTCTTGCACTATGGTGATATGACGGACTCTATGAATTTAACAAGGATCATTCAAGAAGTACAGCCAGATGAAATTTATAACCTAGCTGCCATGAGTCACGTGCATGTTAGCTTTGAAACTCCAGAATATGTCGCAAATGCTGATGGCACAGGTACTCTTAGACTACTTGAAGCTATAAGGATATTAGGACTTGAGAAAAAGACTAAAATTTATCAAGCCTCTACATCTGAGCTTTACGGAAAAGTGCAAGAGACGCCGCAAAGCGAAACGACGCCATTTTATCCCAGAAGCCCTTATGCAGTCGCAAAGATGTATGCATACTGGATAACGGTTAATTATAGAGAGGCTTATGGCATTTTTGCTTGTAATGGCATATTATTTAATCACGAATCACCAGTTAGAGGCGAGACATTCGTAACCAGAAAGATCACAAGAGCAGCTAGTAAGATAGCGCTTGGGCTTCAAGACAAGCTTTATCTTGGAAATTTAGACGCTAAAAGAGACTGGGGTCACGCAAAAGACTATGTAAAGATGATGTGGATGATACTACAAGCTCCAGAGCCAGAAGACTGGGTGATAGCAACTGGACAAACAACAGCGGTTAGAGATTTCGTAAAATTTGCATTTGCTTATGCTGGTATAAATTTGATATTTGAAGGGGCTGGCGTAGATGAGGTAGGAGTCGTGTACTCACTAAATTTTGAAAAAGCAAAAGAGTTAAATTTAAATTTGTCCCATTTAAATATCGGACAAACTGTGGTTTGTGTGGATCCAAGATATTTTAGACCAACAGAGGTTGATTTGCTGCTTGGAGATCCTAGTAAAGCAGAGAAAAAGCTAGGCTGGAAGAGAGAATTTAACCTTCAAGATCTAGTAAATGACATGATGAAGTCGGACTTAAAACTCATGACAAAAGATCTCTATCTAAAAGATGGCGGATATGAGACAATGAGCTATTTTGAGTAAAAAATGGATAAAAATAGTAAGATTTATGTAGCAGGACACAAGGGTCTGGTAGGCTCTGCTATAGTAAAAAATTTACGATCAAAAGGCTATGAAAATATAATCACAAGAACTCATGGCGAGCTTGATCTTATGGATCAAAAAGCTGTTTGTGAGTTTTTTGAAAAAGAAAAGCCCGAGTATGTAGTGCTAGCTGCTGCAAAGGTCGGTGGAATAGTAGCTAATAGCACTTATAGGGCTGATTTTATATATGAAAACTTACAAATTCAAAATAATGTGATCCATCAAAGTTATGTGCATAAGGTAAAAAAACTATTATTTCTGGGAAGTACTTGCATATATCCTAAAAATGCCCCACAGCCAATGAGCGAAGATGTGCTTTTGACATCTCCACTTGAATACACAAATGAGCCATATGCGATCGCTAAAATAGCCGGGATAAAGATGTGTGAGAGCTATAATCTGCAGTATGGTACAAATTTTATATCTGTTATGCCTACAAATTTATATGGTCCAAACGACAACTTTGATCTAGAAACCTCGCATGTTTTGCCGGCGCTTATAAGAAAGATACACCTAGCAAAACTTTTAAGCGAAGAAAAATTTGATGCAGTGATAAAAGATCTAAAAGCAAAAGATCCAAATGAAGCTATGGCTTATCTTGGTAAATTTGGCATTTCAAAAGATAGAGTAGAAATTTGGGGCACAGGAAAACCTAGGCGAGAGTTTCTATATTCAGAAGATATGGCTGATGCTTGCGTATTTTTATTGGAAAATAGAGACTTTAAAGATACTCATGACAAAAATAGCAAAGAGATAAGAAATACACATATAAATATAGGAACTGGCAAAGATATCTCTATAAAAGAGCTAGCAAATTTGGTTAAAAATATAATTGGCTTTAAAGGCGAGCTATATTTTAATGATAGCAAGCCTGATGGTATGATACTAAAACTAACGGACCCTTCTAAGCTCCACTCTCTTGGCTGGAAACATAAGGTAGAGCTTGAAGATGGATTAAAGACACTTTATGAGTGGTATTTAAATGACTAATTTGAAAAAGCTATTAGCAATAACAACAAGACAAGAAAAGAAAAATTTTATTATTTTGATTTTTATGAGTATTTTTTTGTCAGTTATTGAAACCGTTGGAATATCTGCTATTATGCCGTTTATTACCTTAGCATCAGATCCATCAAAAATAGTTGGTAACGAATATTCAAAAAAAATTTATGACTTTTTTGACTTTTCTACTACTACTAATTTTATGATTTTTTTTGGTCTTTTTTTAATAGGTTTTTATATTTTTAGAGCTTTTTACTCGATGTTTTATAATTATTTGCTTAATAAATTTGCATTTGGAAGATTTCATTCTTTTGCATTTAGACTTTTTAAAAACTATACAAATTTACCATATAAAAAGTTTGTAAAAAGAAATAGTTCGGAACTAATAAAGACTATTGTAAATGAAGCTTCAAACCTTTCTTTTTATATGCAAAGTTTACTTTTGATTTTCTCAGAGTTTTTTACAGTGTTGCTGCTATATGTCTTATTGCTTTTAATGGACTGGAGAATGACTCTAATTTTAACAATTCTTCTAGGAATAAAGGTGTTTTTTTTGATATCTTTTTTAAAAAAAAAGATAGAGAAGGAAGGATCCAGAAGATCAACAATGCAATCAAAAATTTATAAAATTTTAAATGAAACATTTGGAAATTTTAAAATTATAAAACTTATACAGAATGAACAAAAACTTTATAGTGAATTTTCTAGTATAAGCTATGGCTATGCAAAAGCCAATATTGTAAGCAATACTTTAAGCCAACTACCTAGACTCTCGTTAGAAACGATTGGGTTTGGTGTTCTTATAGGAATTGTTGTCTACGTTCTTTTTAAATATAATGATGCAAACTTTGTTTTGCCAATTATTTCTATGTATGCTCTAGCTTTGTATAGAATTCTTCCTGCTTTAAATAGAATACTTTCTAACTACAATACTCTTGTATTTTTATCTAACTCTCTTGATATTGTATATAGTGATCTTAGCTATACTCCACAAGTAGAAGGTGAAAATTATATAGATTTTAAAAACGAAATAGAGTTAACAAATATAAGCTTTGAATATAATAAAAATAAAAAGGTCCTTAAAAATATCAATATAACTATAAATAAAGGCGATAAAGTTGCTTTTGTAGGAGAGAGTGGGAGTGGAAAGTCCACACTAGTTGACTTAATTATCGGATTATATAAACCTCTTAGTGGTGAAATAATCATAGATGGCAAGAAATTAACTTCTGATAATATAAAATCTTATAGATCAAAAGTAGGCTATATACCGCAATCGATATATCTTTTTGATGGTACAGTCGGAGAAAATGTGGCTTTTGGCTATGAATATGATAAAGAAAGAATAATAAAAGTCTTAAAGAAGGCTAATATATATGATTTCTTATCCTCAAAAGAAGGGATAGACACACTGGTTGGAGATGGTGGAATTCAGTTGAGTGGCGGACAAAAACAAAGAATAGGAATAGCTAGAGCTCTATATAGTGACCCCGAAATTTTAGTATTAGATGAAGCAACAAGTGCTTTAGATAACAAAACAGAAGCAAAAATAATGGACGAGATATATGAAATAAGTCAAGATAAGACATTATTAATAATTGCACACAGATTAAGTACAATTGAAAGGTGTGATAGGAAGATAATGCTATCTAATGGAAAAATAATATGAACAATATCTTAAGACTAATAGGACGCACGAAAAATCTCTTTGAGGATGATATAAATGCACTTGATAAAGACCTAAAAGAGATAGTTTCAAGCTCAAGCTTTCTAGTTATCGGTGGGGCAGGATCTATAGGCTCTGCCGTGACAAAAGAGATCTTTATAAGAGATCCAAAAAAGCTCTACGTCGTCGACATCTCTGAAAACAACCTTGTCGAGCTAGTACGTGACATAAGAAGCGAGGTTGGATATATAAATGGTGACTTTAAAACTTTTGCCATAGATGTTGCAAGTGCCGAATTTGACGCACTTTTAGAGCAAAGTGGTGGATTTGACTATGTGTTAAATTTATCAGCGCTAAAGCATGTTAGAAGCGAAAAAGACCCATTTACACTCATGAGAATGCTTGAAACAAATATCTTTAACACCGACAAAACACTAGCACAAGCCTTTGGTATGAAGTCAAAAAAATATTTCTGCGTTAGCACCGATAAGGCTGCAAACCCTGTAAATTTAATGGGAGCTAGCAAGCGCATCATGGAGATGTTTGCGTTTAGACACTCTTTAAATATCAACGTCTCAATGGCTAGATTTGCAAACGTGGCATTTAGCGACGGTTCACTTCTTTTTGGCTTTCAAAAACGCATAGAAAAATCTCAGCCCATAGTCGCCCCAAACGATGTCAGGCGCTATTTTTTAACACCAAAAGAGAGTGGTGAGCTTTGTCTTTTAAGCACTATTTTTGGCGAAAATAGAGATATATTTTTTCCAAAATTAGATGAAAATTTAGACCTCATAACATTTAGTGAGATAGCCAAGCGATACTTAGAAAATTTAGGCTACAAGCCATTTTTGTGTGAAAATGAGGAGGAAGCCAGAAAGCTTGCGAAAGTGCTTCCAAAAGATGGACTTTACCCTTGCCTTTTTGCGTCTAGCGACACGACTGGAGAGAAGGACTATGAGGAGTTTTTCGTTGACGGCGAGAGACTTGACATGCAAAGGCTTCAAAATATCGGTATCGTCAAAAATGATGCAAATTTTGACAGGAAGAAGCTAGAAATTTTTAAAAACAATATTTTAAATTTAAAATCAAGCTTGACATGGAGCAAAGAGGACATTTTGCGCGAAGTTTTCGAGCTTATGCCGAATTTTATGCATAAAGAAACAGGAAAGTATCTCGATGAGAAAATGTGATTTTGACGAGGTTTTGAAATTTATAAAAAGCACCTTTGGCAAGGATAAAGCCCCGCTTCACGAGCCTAAATTTATAGGCAATGAGAAAAAATATCTACTTGAGTGCATCGACTCTAGTTTCGTCTCAAGTGTCGGTAAATTTGTAGATGAGCTTGAGAGTAAGCTAGCTCAAATGGTTGGTGCTAAATTCGCAGTTGCTACGACAAATGGCACCTCTGCGCTTCATATCTGCTTAAAGCTAGCTGGTGTTGGCCAAGATGACGAAGTGATCACACAGCCAGTTACCTTTATAGCCACTTGCAATGCCATTAGCTACCTTTTTGCAAAGCCAGTTTTTGTGGATGTCGACCTTGACACGCTTGGTATGTCGCCAGCAGCGCTTAGCGAGTTTTTAGAGAAAAACTGCAAGCTAAAAGGCGGCAAATGTGTAAATAAAACTAGCGGCAGGATAGTGCGTGCTTGCGTGCCTATGCATACTTTTGGACTACCTTGTAAGATAGATGAGATAGCTGAAATTTGCAAGCGTTGGAATATCGTTTTGGTAGAAGACTGTGCCGAGAGCCTTGGTAGCTACTACAAAGGCACTCATACAGGGAATTTTGGCAAGCTTGCAGCCATGAGCTTTAATGGCAATAAGATCGTCACAAGTGGAGGTGGCGGAGCTATCATCACAAACGATGAGGAGATAGCAAAGCACGCCAAATTTATCACCACAACGGCCAAGGTGCCACATCCTTTTGAGTATCGTCACAGCGAGATCGGCTACAACTACCGCTTGCCAAATTTAAATGCAGCTCTGCTTGTGGCACAGCTTGAAAATTTGGAGCTATTTTTAAAGAGCAAACGCGAACTTGCGATGATCTATAAAGAGTATTTTTCTAAATTTGATGATGTGAAATTTATAGATGAACCAGCGGACGCTAGGTCAAATTTTTGGCTAAACGCAGTGCTCTTTGAAAGTCATGAAAAACGAGATAAGTTTTTGAAATTTAGTAATGAAAATGGCGTTTTTACGCGTCCTATCTGGCAGCTCATGAATGAGCTTGATATGTTTAAGGACTGCCAAAGAGACGAGCTAAAAAATGCTAAATTTTTAAGCGATAGGATAGTAAATATCCCAAGTAGCGCAAGAGTTTAGTCATATATGCAAAATAATGAGGAGAGTGATATGAAACTTAAAATAGGGTATTTTGCAGATGGTATTTGGAGCCATAACGCATTTGATAAACTTATTAAAGATAAAGATATAGAAATAGAATTTATCTGTGCCAGATATGATTCAAATGATGAAAAACTTCTAAATTATGCAAACGAATTTAAAATTGACTATTTAAAGCATAAAGATATAAATTCTGATGAGTTTATTGACAGAATTAAACAATATGATTGTGATTTGTTTGTATCAATGTCTTTTAATCAAATTTTTAAACCCAAGATCATAAATTTGCCAAAATATAAAACTATAAATTGTCACGCAGGTAAATTGCCGTTTTATCGAGGCAGAAATATCCTAAACTGGGCTTTGATAAATGACGAAAAAGAATTTGGAATAACTGTACATTATATGGATACTGGTATAGATACCGGTGATATAATCTTGCAAAAATGTTTTGATATAACAGACAACGATGACTACAAAAGCATACTAACAAAAGCGCATAGCGAGTGTGCAAACATACTATATCAGGCGATATGTCTATTTAAAAACGGTAAAGCAGAGTCCAAAAAACAAGAGGATGTTGGGTTTTACTGCTCAAGACGTATAGAAGGCGATGAAAATTTAAATTTTAACCAAACAAGCAGAGAAGTATTTAATTTTGTACGTGCCATTTGTTATCCAGCCATAGTAGCAAGGGCATTTCTAAATGGCAAAGAGATGAAAATAAATAAAGTAGAACTTATAAAAGATGCACCACTATATAAATGTATCCCTGGTGCGATTTTGTGTAAAGACGGTGATACTTTTTTGGTAAAAACACAAGATAGTTTTGTAAAAGTTGTGGAATATGAATATGATGGAAAGATTAAGGTGGGAGATAGATTTGATGTCAAATAGTGTTTTTATCATAGCTGAAGCTGGGGTTAACCACAATGGTGATATAAATTTAGCTAAAAAGCTGATCGACGTGGCAGTCAAAGCTGGCGCTGACGCGGTAAAATTTCAAACCTTTAAGGCTCAAAATCTTGTTTCAAAAAACGCACAAAAGGCTAGCTATCAAAAAGAAACTACCGATAAAAATGAAAGCCAGTTTGAGATGATAAAAAAGCTTGAACTGGATGAGAACACACATAAAGAGCTTATAGCCTATTGCAAGAAAAAAAATATCACATTTCTCTCAACTCCTTTTGATAGCGACAGCATAAAGCTTCTTGATGAGCTTGGGCTTGACACATTTAAAGTCCCAAGCGGCGAGATAACAAATTTACCTTATCTTAAGCAGATAGGCGGCTTAAATAAAAAGATCATTCTCTCAACTGGCATGGCAAATTTAGGTGAGGTAGAATCCGCGATAGAAGTACTTATAAAAAGTGGCACGAAACGTGAAAACATAAGTCTTCTTCATGCAAATACGCAGTATCCAACACCGATGGAGGATGTAAATTTAAAAGCGATGATAACACTGAAAAATGCCTTTGGTCTTGAGGTCGGATATAGCGATCATACGCTTGGCATTGAGGTCGATATCGCAGCGGTTGCCATGGGTGCAAAGATCATAGAAAAGCACTTTACTCTTGATAAAAATATGCCCGGACCTGACCACAAGGCTAGCCTTGAGCCAGATGAGCTAGTGGCGATGGTTAGAGCTATTAGAAATATAGAACTAGCGCTTGGAGACGGACTAAAACACTTTAGTAAAAGCGAGAGCGAAAATATCAAAATAGCTAGAAAGTCGATCGTAGCAAAGTGTGATATAAAAAAAGGTGAAGTCTTTAGCGAACAAAATATCTGTGTAAAACGCCCGGGAGACGGCATAAATCCTATGAGATGGGATGAGGTGATCGGAAAAATTTCACAAAAAGATTACAAGCAAGATGATCTGATATGAGAAAAATTTGTGTAGTGACAAGCACTAGAGCAGAATATGGCCTACTTTACTGGCTCTTAAAAGAGATCGAGGCAGATAGCGAGCTTGAGCTTCAAATAATTGCCACCGGCATGCACCTAAGTCCTGAGTTTGGACTCACATACAAAGAGATTGAAAAAGATTTTAAGATAGATAAAAAGATAGAAATTTTAGGCTCTTCGCACTCAAAACTTGATATATGTACTGAAGTGGCAAAGGTTTATGAGAAATTTGCCCCAGCTTTTAGCGAACTTAAGCCAGATATATTGGTACTTCTTGGCGATAGATACGAGATATTTGGTGTAGCTGGCGTGGCTAGTATCATGCAGATACCAATAGCACACATACATGGCGGAGAAACCACCCAAGGGGCATTTGACGAGGCTTTTAGGCACAGCATAACAAAGATGAGCCATATTCATTTTGCAGCTACAAGAGAGTATGCAAACCGCATAATCCAGTTAGGAGAAGAGCCTAGTAGAGTCTTTAATGTCGGTGGGCCTGGCATTGAAAACATAAAAAAACTAAATTTACTAAATAAAGATGAGTTTGAAAAGTCTATAAATTTTAAGCTTGCTAAAAAAAATATACTAATCACTTTTCATCCAGTAACGCTTGAAAATGGCAGCGCAAAAGAGCAATTTAGCGAGCTTTTAAAAGCAATAGATGAGTTAAAAGATACAAATTTTATCTTTACAAAAGCAAATAGCGACATAGATGGTGATGTGATAAATAAAATGATAGATGAGTATGTGAGTAAAAATTCACAAAAAGCTGTGGCATTTGCTTCACTTGGACAGCTGAGATATCTAAGTGCGATAAAATTTGTTGATATAGTCCTAGGAAATAGCTCAAGTGGCCTTTTGGAAGTTCCAAGCTTTAAAAAAGCCACCATAAACATAGGTGACAGACAAAAAGGACGTGCAAAAGCTAGCAGTGTGATAGACGTTAGGCCCGTTAAAGAAGAAATTTTAGCCGCTATAAAAAAAGTATATTCAAAAGAATTTGAGCAAGTTTTAAAAAATACCATCAATCCATATAATGGTGGTAATTCAAGCAAAAAAATGGTTAAAATTTTAAAAGAGATCGAGCTAGAAGGTATTTTGAAAAAGAAATTTTATGATGTAAAGATATAAATAATGAAGAATATAGAAAACATAAAGCTAAAACAAAATGCCACTATAAAGGAAGCCTTGGGGATTATAGATAGCGGAGCTATGCAGATAGCTTTAGTTGTTGATGATAAAGATAAGCTTCTTGGAACACTGACTGACGGCGATATAAGAAGAGGTATATTAAGAGGGCTAGACCTTGACAGCTCTATAGAGACGATCATTTATAAAGAGCCGGCTGTTGCAAAAATTTCTAGCACAAAAGAGGAAATTTTAAAGATAGCATTACCTAAAAAACTTCACCAGATACCAATAGTAGATGATAACGGAATAGTATTAGACTTAAAAGAGATAGAAGAGCTTGTTGAACCAAAGATCAAGACGAATAGAGTCATTCTAATGGTGGGGGGGCTCGGTACTAGGCTTAGACCACTCACGCAAGATACTCCAAAACCGATGCTAAAGGTCGGAAATAAGCCGATACTTCAAACGATAGTTGAGAAATTTGCAGAATATGGCTTTGTAAATATCACGATGTGTGTAAATTTTAATGCAGGCATCATCAAGGACTATTTTGGTGACGGCAAAGAATTTGGAGTAAACATCGACTATATTTTAGAGCAAAAAAGAATGGGTACGGCAGGTGCATTAAGCCTACTTAAAGAGCGACCAAACGAACCATTTTTTGTAATGAACGGCGATCTTCTTACAAATGTAAATTTCGAACATATTTTTAACTACCACACGCTAAATAAAGCGACAGCTACAATGTGTGTAAGAGAGTATGACTACGAAGTGCCTTATGGCGTTGTAAAAATGAATGACAACAAGATAGTAGAGATCTCAGAAAAACCGGTGCAGAAATTTTTCGTAAGCGCTGGAATATATATGCTTTCACCTGAAATTTTAGATCTAATACCACAAAATGAGTTTTATGATATGCCTACGCTGTTTGAAAAGCTAATAAAATTAAGTAAAAATGTTATATCATTTCCGATCAGAGAATATTGGCTTGATATTGGACGCATAGAAGAATACCAAAGAGCAAATGAAGAATATAAAAAAGTTTTTTAATGTATAAAAATAAGAGATTTTTAGCGATTGTGCCAGCAAGAGGGGGCAGCAAAGGGTTGCCTGGAAAAAACATTAAAGAATTGTGCGGAAAGCCGCTTATTGCATGGAGTATAGAGGCTGGGCTGAATAGCAAATATTTAGATGAAGTCATGGTTAGTACTGATGATGAAAAAATCGCAGAAATTTCTAAAAAACATGGTGCAAATGTACCCTTTTTAAGACCAAGCGAATTGGCAAGCGATACTGCTACAACCTTTGATGCCGTAAAACATACTATAGATTATTATAAAAATGAATTAAAAAAAGAGTTTGACTATATTGTTTTATTAGAGCCCACATCGCCTTTGAGAGAAAATGGTGATGTAGATACAATGATAGAAAAAATAGTAGATAATCAAGAAAAATTTGACTCAATATCTAGCATAGGGGAAGTGCATGAGCATCCATCTATCATGAAGAAAATTTTAAATAATGGTTATATCGTGCCATTTTGTAAAGAGCTCAAATTTACTACAAGGCGACAGGATAATGAAAAGGCATATTTTCCTTATGGAGTTGCTTATATAGTTAAAATAAAAAATTTTCTAGAAGAAAAAACATTTTATACGCAAAGAAATACTTTTTATGAGATAAAGCGATATCAATGTTACGAAATAGATGATCTATATGATTTTTTGGCAATCGAAAATATAATGAAATACGAATGGAGATTGAAATGAATTTTCTAGTAATCGGTCTGGGCTCAATGGGTAAAAGAAGAGTTAGAAATTTAATTGCGCTTGGCTATAAAGATAGTATTGCTGGTTTTGAGCCAAGGGAGGATAGAAGGTGTGAAGCTGAAAGAAAATATAGTATTAAAACTTATGATAGCCTTGAAAAAGCAATGAGCGAATTTAATCCGGATGTATTTATAATATCCACTCCTCCAAACGTGCATATGTATTACGCATATTTGGCTGAAAAAAACAATATCAACTGTTTTGTAGAGGCTTCTGTTGTTGAGGCTGAAAAAATTTTAGAATTATCAAAGAGAATAAAAGATAAAAAAATTTTGATAGCACCATCTTGCACAATGAAATATTATCCTATTTCTATAAAGATAAAAGAACTGATTAATAAAAAAGCAATAGGTAAAATCCTTAATTATAACTATCAAACTGGTCAGTATTTGCCAGATTGGCACCCTTGGGAAAAAATAGAAGACTTTTATGTTTCAAATCCTGATACTGGTGGCTGTAGGGAAATAGTTCCATTTGAGTTAACATGGTTAAATGATATTTTCGGTGACTCTAGACCACTGGCGTGCGTGAGAAAAAAAATAACAGATATTAATGCTAATATAGATGATATATATCATTGTATTTTAGAACATTCAAATAATGTATTGGGAAATTTAACTATAGAAGTAATATCAAAACCTAGAGCTACTAGGGAAATGAGAATATTGGGTTCAGAAGGTGAAATAGTTTATAGTGCAGATAATAATGAACTCAGATACATAAATACTAATATGAATGATTGGAATAGGATAAAATTTGGCACAGGAACAGTAGAAAGTGGATATATTAATCCGGAGGAGCCATATATTAATGAGTTAAAAGATTATATAAATAGTATAAAAGAGGTCAAAAACGGAGAGGTGCCGACATACCCAAATAGACTAGAGGATGATTACAGGGTATTGCAGAACTTATATAAGCTAGAAGAAATAAGCGAGGGAAGACATGACTTATCAAGATAGATTATTAAAAGCAATACCGGGCGGTGCCCATACTTACAGTAGAGGATTTGACCAGTATCCAGCCAATGCCCCACAAATTTTAAAAAGAGGGAAAGGCGCATATGTATATGATGAAAATGGTAGAGAATTTTTGGACTATGGAATGGCGCTTAGGGCTGTAAATTTAGGCTACGCAAATGAAGAAATAAACAAAGCAGCGATCGAGCAAATAGAATTTGGAAACAATCTAACTAAGCCTAGCGTGATAGAGCTAGAGGCTGCTGAATTATTAATAGATATGATAGATAGTGTTGACATGGTTAAATTTACTAAAAATGGCTCAACCGCAACAACAGCAGCTATCAAACTTAGTAGAGCATATACTGGAAGGGAGCTGGTTGCAAGATGTGCAGAGCACCCATTTTTTAGCTATGATGACTGGTTTATTGGCTCTACTCAACTTACCAAAGGTATACCTCAAAAGGATACTGAGGGCACAAAGATGTTTGGTTACAACAACATTGAGAGCTTAGAGAGGCTTTTTGATGAATTTCCTAATCAAATAGCTTGTGTGATTTTAGAGCCGGCTACAACAGAGCACCCAAAAGATAATTTTTTACATAAAGTAAGAGATCTGTGTCATAGAAATGGAGCAGTATTTATACTTGATGAGATGATAACTGGCTTTAGATGGCATCTAAAAGGGGCTCAATATTATTATGACATTAAACCTGATTTATGTACTTTTGGAAAGGCAATGGCAAACGGATTTTCAGTTGCGGCTATAGCTGGAAAAAGAGAGATAATGCAGCTTGGCAGTATAGAATTTGAAGGAAAAGAAAGAGTTTTTTTACTATCAACAACACATGGTGCAGAGATGAGTGGATTAGGCGCATTTGTTGCGGCTATGAAATTTATGAAAGAGAATAATGTGGTTGAGTATATTTGGGGTTATGGCACAAAACTAATCTCAATGATAAATGAGCTTGCAAAAAAATATGAAATCGAAAGAAATTTCGTAGCAGGCGGTATAGAGTGTAGTCCGTACTATTTGACTTTTGATAAAAATGGTCAAAATTCTTTAGGGCTTAGAACTCTTTTTTCTCAAGAAATGGTCAAAAATGGCGTGCTTATTCCTTGGGTGGCACTTTCTTATGCTCATGGAGAAAATGAACTTACAAAGACAAAAAACGCACTAGAAAAAACTTTTGAAGTTTACAAAAAAGCAGTTGATGAGGGCTATGAAAAATATTTAGTAGGTAGCCCTATCAAGCCAGTTTTTAGAAGATTTAATTAAGGAAAAATAAAATGATTTTGGAGAATGAAACAATACAGTTAAGGCCATATATTTTAGAAAAAGATAACTTGATTTTAAGAGGACAATATCTAGAGTGGATACAAGATTACAATAATATAGAATATATTAATTCAATATCATTGCTAATGAATGATAGTTTAGATTTTATAGAAAGTAGCTTTAGTAGATTCACATCAAAAAATTCCCAGGGTTTTTTCATTTATCATAAAGGTAATAAAAAATTTATTGGTACAGTAAAATTAGACAAAATTGATTTCTTCAGGCAATCTAGTGAATTTGGCATAATGATTGGCGAACAGAACTTTAAACATCAAAATATAGGGACATTTTCAATGGAATTAATTTTGGACTATTCTTTTAGAATCCTTGGTCTACATAGGGTATGGGGTGGCTGCGCTGCAAATAATATTGGTATGCAAAAACTTTTTAAGAAATTTAATTTTAAAGAAGAAAGCAGACAAAGAGAAAGTATCTATGTCAATGGTGTTTATCAAGATGGTATTTTTTACGGACTATTAAGGAAAGAATGGAAGGATGGTTTAATATGAGTAGAATTTTTTGGTGTAAAAAGTGTTTAAATATGTCTACTAGACCAAGAATTGAATTTAATGAAGATCAAATTTGCAATGCTTGTCAGTGGAGCGAAGAAAAAAAAACTTTAAATTGGAATGATCGAAAAAAAGAATTAATAGAAATAATAAATAAATATAAAAAGTCTAATGGTCAATATGATTGTATAGTTCCGGTTAGTGGCGGAAAGGACAGTTCTTATGTTTCATATAAACTGAAAAATGAATACGGTATAAATCCTTTGACAATAACGGTAAAGCCCGGAATAGTTTTTGATATTGGAGAAGAAAATCTAACAAATTTTATATCCTCAGGATATGATAATATTACAATAAGACCAAATTTGAAAGTTTTAAAACAAGTTGATAAAATCGGATTTATTGAATTTGGAAGGCCAATGCTAGGATGGCAAACAATTATACAGGCTTTTATCCCAAAAATAGCAAAAAATTTTAATATACAAATGATTTTTTATGGTGAAAATGGCGAAATCGAATATGGCGGTTCTACTAAAAACAAGAATGTACCTTATGGAAGTTTCGAGTTTGTTAAAAATATTTTGCTCTCAGATACATACAATAGAATAATTAATAGCGGAATAGACAACAACGACTTGGAAATGTATAAATTTGATGAGGATATTATTTTTGGTAAAAGCAAGGTACTAAGTCTATATTGGTCTTATTTTGAGCCTTGGGATTCGTATAGAAATTTTAAAATTGCAGAAAAATATTGTGGTCTTACTAGTAAGAAATCACAGGAAGGCTCTACTTATAATGATTATTCACAAAATGACACAAGTTTATATGATCTACATACATACCTAATGTATTTAAAATTCGGTTTTGGTAGAGCTTCACAGGATGCTGGTATTGATATTAGAAGGGGTGCTATTTCTAGAAAAGAGGCGATAGAATTAGTAATTAAATACGATGGTATATTTCCAGAAATATATTTAGAAGGATACTTGAAGTATTATGATTTGACAAAGGAAGAGTTTGATAATATTATCGACAAATGGGCCAACAAAGATTTATTCTTTAAAAAGGATGGTGTATGGATTCCTAAATTTAAAGTTGGAAATGATTTTCAAATAGGCTAAAACCAATGAAAATCGCTGTTGTATCATTGAGCTAATGTTATAGGTTTAAAATGGTTTTTAAATTATAAAAATTTATACCATCATTAAAATTTAAAAATTACATTCACATTAAGAGTCTGATTTAGAGATATATAAAGTTTTGATAAAATATTGAAATATATTAATACAGCAAAAGAACTTTATGAGGAGATATGATAGTGCTTAAAGATAAAGTTGTAGTTATAACTGGTGGAGCAGGTCTTATAGGAAAGGAGTTTGTAAAAGCGGTTGTTGAAAATAATGGTATGGCTATAATAGCTGATATAAATGAAGAGCTTGGTCTAAAAGCAAGGCTTAATCTATCGCGAGAATTAAACACTGCAAATATAGATTTTATAAAAGTTGATATAACATCAAAAAACTCTTTAAATAGCTGTATAGATTACTTAGACAATAAGTATAAAAAAATAGATGCTTTGGTAAATAATGCCTATCCTAGAAATAAAAATTATAGTAAGCATTTTTTTGATGTTGAATATGAGGATTTTGTGCAAAATTTAGGCTTAAACCTTGGCGGATATTTTATAGCTTCACAACAGTTTGTACTTTACTTCAAAAAGCAGGGATATGGAAATATTATAAATATAGGATCAATTTATGGCGTTGTTGCACCTCGATTCGAGATATATAAAGATACACATATGACTACGCCAGTTGAATATGCAGCCATTAAATCAGGGCTTATTCATCTTACAAAATATATGGCAAAATATTTTAAAGGGATGAATATAAAGGTAAATGCGCTAAGTCCTGGCGGTATATTTGATAACCAGCCGGAGCCGTTTTTGGAAAAATATAAAGATCAGTGTCTGAACAAGGGTATGTTAAACAATAGTGACTTAAAAGGCACCTTGGTGTATCTGCTGAGCGATATGAGTAGATATGTAAATGGTCAAAATATCGTAGTTGATGATGGGTTTAGTTTATGAATATACTTAAATATGTTAAACATATATTAAGCTTATCTAAAAGGGGAACATTTTTAGATTATATTATTTATTATTTAAAGGCCATTCCAAAAGTTAAACGACTTAAAAAAATTGACTTCTCGAATATAACTATATATTTTAAGAAAAACTCTAACTCTGTAAAATCAGATAGAAATGTCTTACTAGAATTTTTTTCTGATTATCCAGCAATGGTTCATAATATCTGCAATAGAAATTTACTTTTAGAAAATATAAAAAATACAAATAGTATTGCTTTACTCCAGCACAATTCTGATATTAAAATGAAATACTTAGCAAGAGTATATGGCATAAATAAATTTACATCTGTGTATACATATAAAAATATTTTATATAGATATATGTCATTGATATTTCTAATTAAAAATTTTAAATTCTTTAAATATAAAAAAATATATGGCTGGAGCATAGTTTGTGAAGGGATTGAAATAGGTGACCTGATTTATGATCAGTTTTTAAGATTTTCAAATTTACCTACTTATAGAAAAATTGATTTAAGGTTTTTATTATATATATTTAATTCTATAATATTATTTTATAGATACAAAGATATATTGGTAGAAAATAAAATTACTGATATTATTTTATCTCATGATGTGTATGCTGATTGTGGGATATTTTTTAGAGTAGCTTGCTTAGTTAATCCAGATATAAAATTTTATAATGGTGATACAGTAAATCTTGGTTATTTGACTGTACAAAATGCCACAAAAGGTCATATTAAAAAGCCAAGGGTTCTTTATAAAAATGATACGGTAGCAATATTTTCTAAATTTTCTAAAGAAGCATTATTAAAAGAATATGAGAATATTATGCTACTTAGAACTAGCGGGAAAAATCATAAAGATATTGATAATGCAAATGTATACTTGAGTACAGATATAAATAGCATTGAGGAATTAAAATCCAAATATGCAGTTCATCAAGAAGGTAAAAACTTTTTTGTATATTCGCATGCTTTTGTTGATGCCGTTAGATATTTTGAAACTCTTTATTCGGATTATTACACTTGGTTATATGAGACTTTGATTTTATTGTCAAAAAAAACTTTAAAGCATAATTTTTACGTAAAAGCCCATCCTTCTGAACATTTTTATAAATGTGATGTGACCGTGAAAAGTGTTGTTGATGAAATAAATTCTAAATATGGAGCTAAGTTTATTTACCTAGATAAAAAAATCAATAACAATATTGTATTTAAACAGGCAGACGCTTGTTTCACTTGTGCTGGATCGATCGCTTTTGAAGCACCTTGCTTTGGTGTGCCAGTATTTACCACATCAAATTTTATGAAAGAAGTAAAAACCACTATAAATTCTATGAGCATAGACGAATACAAGAGAAATTTGGAAACTGTAGATAATCTACAAAGGCTTAGTGATGATGTAATAGAAAGAGCAAGATTGTATTTTATTTTGTTTGATAAATATTTCCTGATAGATCTGGAAAATCCAATTAATGATGTTTTTGGGGATTCATATAAGCAGTATGAGTTTATAAATAGTAGTATTTTAAATAGTCCTAAAGTAGCAGAACAAGTATTATTCAGAGCATTTAAGTATACTGTGGCAAATAATTTTTTGTATACCTATAGAAATGAAGTTTAAATAAGCAAAAAGGAGAAGATGGTGGTTAGAAAGATAATAGGGAAGCTTATTCCTACACGAGTTAAAAAGCAATTGAATAATTTCAAAATATTGGCTTATGGTTATTCTCAATATGGTACTATAAAAAAATGGGATTGTGTCGATGCTTGTGGCAATAAAATACCTTGGTATACGTATCCTGCTATAGAATTCTTAAATACTTTTGATTTTTCTGAAAAATCTGTTTTTGAATTTGGAAGTGGTAATTCATCAACGTATTGGGCTAAAAAGGCTAAGGATGTTATTTCTGTTGAACATGATAAAGAATGGTTTGAAAAAGTAAATTCTAGTCTCAACAATAATCAAACTTTGCTACTCAGAGAAGATAGTGAGGATTATGAAAAATCTATATTGGATCTTAATAAAAAATTTGATGTAGTTATAATAGATGGTATCAGAAGACCTCAATGCTCAAATTTAATTAAAAATTGTTTAAATTATCAATCAGATGGGGGGGGTATTGTGATATTAGATAACTCTGATTGGTTTAGAGAGACATCAAAATATTTAAGAGAAAAACTAGACCTTATAGAGATAGATTTTCATGGCTTTGGTCCAATAAATGATTATACTTGGACGACTTCTGTATTTATAACAAGAAATTTCAGATTCAAGCCAATTGATAATATACAGCCTATTTTTTCCACATCAGCTATCAAACAGAGCGGGGAATAAATATTGCTACAACAAATACTTAAAAAATTTTTACCTAAAACATTAAAAGAAAAAATTATTGAGTTTAGAAATAATAATTTAGACGGATATGCCACAAAGTCATATTCTCAAGAGGGTGAAGATATGATTTTGAAAAGGTTGTTCGGAGGACAGAAATTTGGTTTTTATGTAGATGTAGGCGCCCATCATCCCAAGCGTTTTTCAAATACATATTATTTTTATAAAAAAGGATGGAGGGGTATTAATATAGATGCCATGCCAGGGAGTATGATTGCTTTTGATAAATTTCGTCCAAGAGATATAAATATAGAAAAGCCAATATCTGATAAAAAACAAATTTTAACCTACTACGCCTTTAATGAACCTGCTTTAAATACTTTTTCAAAGGAGTTAGCAGTAGAGTATGAAAAGGAAAATTATTTTATAAAATTTACAAGAGATATTGAAACTACAACACTTGAGGATATTCTTGATAGAAATTTACCAAAAAACCAGGATATAGACTTTTTGTCGGTAGACGTTGAAGGACTGGATCTTATGGTCTTAAGATCAAATAACTTTGAAAAATACAAACCAAAAATAGTTTTGATAGAAATTCTAGGAAATAGCTTTAGTGAAATTGAAAACAATAAAATAGCTGATTATTTAAGGCAATATGGCTATTCTATCTTTGCAAAGACTGTTAATACTGTATTTTTTGTAAACAATAGTTTTAAAAAAGATAAGCTTTTATAGACTTGTAGTTTAATATTTGTATTGGTTTATAAGATAATTATATGAAGGATCTGTAAAAGTATATGTGCGGAATATTAGGAACGATACCATCTTCAAATGAAACTGAATTTAAAAGTGCCTTAAATAGATTAGAGCATAGAGGTCCTGATGGTTTTGGAATAGAAACAATTGGAAATAGTATTACATTGGGACATAGAAGACTGGCTATTGTGGATTTGTCAGATGACGCTCATCAGCCAATGTATGATAAAATAAAAAGATATTGTTTAATTTTTAATGGTGAGATATATAATTTTTTGGAAATTAAAAAAGAGCTAGAAACAAAAGGGTATACATTTTGTTCATCATCAGATACAGAAGTTTTGCTTTATTCTTATATAGAGTGGGGTGAAGAGTGTGTCTTAAAATTTAATGGAATGTGGGCTTTTGCTATATGGGATATTCAAAAAAAAGAGCTTTTTTTATCTAGAGATAGATTTGGCAAAAAACCACTTTTTTATGCCGTAATTGATGGTAAATTTATATTTGCCTCAGAAATGAAGGCCATCTATCCATTTTTAAAAGAAATAAGACCATCACAAGATTTTCATTGGATGAAAGATAATATTTTTTCATATGAAGTAACCGAAAAATGTTTGATAGATGGAATTAAGAGATTCCCTTTCGGACATAATGGAATTTATAAAAATGGGAATTTAACAATAAAAAGATACTGGAACACGCTTGATAATATTGTGGACCCACCCAAAACATATGATGCTCAAGTAGAGCGATTTAGGGAATTATTTTTAGACGCTTGTAAGATTAGGATGAGAGCAGATGTACCTATAGGAACAGCCCTTAGTGGAGGGCTTGATAGCAGTGCAACTATTTCAGCCATGGCTCATCTATCAAAATCTCATGTTGATTATGGCAAGAATGACTGGCAACATGCTTTTGTTGCATCTTTTCCAGGTACTCCACTCGATGAATCACATTTTGCAAAAATGGTTGTTGATCATATAGGAATTGAAGCCACTTATATAAACATTGAGCCTCTTAAGTATTGGGATAACCTAGAAAAATATTTTTATATGTTTGAGGATTTATATATAACTAGCCCGATACCAATGATGGCTACATATGGAGCTGTAAAAAAACATGGAACGACAGTGACATTAGATGGGCATGGGGCAGATGAGCTTTTTAGTGGCTATGGGCATTTAGTTGAAGCCTTATGGAATAGTAAATTTTCGATAAAAAATAGTATAGATATACTTAATACCTATCAAGAGACATTGGGTAATGGGGCACAGTTTGATAGGAATAGTAATTTTAATATATATGTTAAATTTATGATAAAGAAAATAGCAAAAATAATTTTTGGAAAAGAAATTAGGTCAAAAGATGCCAACCATAAAAATTTTAAAAAACTTGATAGCTTTTCTCAGCAACTATATATAATTTTTCATGAAACGATATTGCCAACCTTGCTTAGGAATTATGATAGGTATTCTATGACAAATAGCGTAGAGATAAGGATGCCTTTTATGGATCATAGGATCGTCTCTTTTGTAACCTCTTTGCCGTATTCTAGTAAATTTGGAAATGGCTATACAAAAAAGCTCATAAGAGATGCTATGGATCCTTACATGCCAAAAGAGATAACATGGAGAAAGTCTAAGATCGGATTTAACTCTCCAATAGTTGATTGGATGCAGGGCGATTTAAAGGAATGGTTTTTGGATACGGTTCATGAAAAAGGCTTTATGGAATCTAGCTTGATAGACAATCCACCTGAGCTTCAAAGACAAATTTTGAGTATCGCAAATAAAAATACAAATAGCTATGTGTTGGCTGAAAATTCTTGGAAGAATTTAACACCATATGTTTGGGAAAAAGCAATTAAAAAATTTGGGGTTGGCAATAATGCAACAAAGTGATATAAAATCGTATAATTTGGCACCAATAGTGCTATTTGTCTATAATAGATTAGATCATACAAAGCAGACCATAGAGGCTTTACAAAAAAATGAAATTTCAAATAAGAGTGATCTTTTTATATATTCTGATGCGGCTAAAAACGAAGGGTCAAAACAAAAAGTAGCAGAGGTAAGGGAATATATAAAAAGTATAAATGGATTTAAAAATATTACAATCATTGAAAGAGAAAAAAACTATGGTCTTGCAAATAGTATCATAGATGGTGTTACAAAAATTGTAAATGAATATGGCAAAATAATTGTTCTTGAAGATGACTTAATAACAAGTCCAAATTTTTTAAAATTTATGAACGAGGCGTTGGAAATTTATAAAAATGAGGACAAAGTATACAGTGTTACTGGGTATTCTTTTACTGATAATATATCGGATATTGAAAGTAGCTATTTTTTGAAACTTACTAGCTCTTGGAGCTGGGGTACTTGGGCGGATAGATGGCAACAATTCAAACGAGATAAAAAGGATTTGGAGCAAATTGTCAGTAGCTCAATACAAGAAAAAAATCTTTTTAACTTCGATGATTCTTATGATTATATCAGCATGACTAAGATGCAGATCAATGATAAAATAGATTCGTGGGCGATTTATTGGCATCTGTGTGTATTTAAACAAAATGGACTTACACTATATCCTGCTAAGAAGTTAGTGAAAAATATTGGGTTTGATGGAAGTGGAACTCACTGTTCTTTCTCGGAACATGAGGACGAACTAGTAAATTTTTATCCTAGTTTTACAAAAGATATTGTTGAAAAAACAGTAAATAGAAATGTAGTGTCTAGTATATTAAGAGAAAAAAATAAAATAAGCATAAAAAGAAAAATAATAAATAAACTAAAAAAACATTTATCTCAAAAACAAAAACAGATTTTATTAATACTATTTTCGAAGGCACAATTGCTCTTTCATAAAAAAGATATAGGCAAAAATACATATATCGATAAGACAGTGCATGTAACAGGCTGGAAAAATATCTTAATAGGGAATAATACTGGTATCAGCGAATACACTTGGATAAATGTAAATAAAAGGTTGGGAGACAATAAGCATATTATAATTGGCAGCAACTGTTATATTGGCAGAAGGAATTTTTTTAGCTCAGGATTATTAATAAAAGTATCAGATTATTTTATGAGTGGCATTGATTGTAAATTTATGGGAAGCGACCATGTTTTTAAAAATCCTTTTATACCATATATTGCTACTGGAACAACTATGGAAAAAAAAATTATTATTGAAACCAATGTATGGCTAGGCGCTGGAGTGAGTGTTATTGGAAATTTAACAATAGGTAGAGGCTCTATAGTAGGTGCTGGAAGTTTGGTTAACAAAGACATACCACCTTTTAGTGTTGCTGTTGGGAGCCCTTGTAAAGTTATAAAAAGATATGACTTTGGTGCCGGAAAATGGGTAGGAATAGACGAATATAATTTCAACAATGATTCATTGATTCCAACAGAAGAGGAGTATGCAAATAAATTAAAACAAAATTTTCCAAATGTTATCATTCCATTTGTTGCATGTGGAAAAAATAAAGGTGATTTGTTTTGAAAAAAATATTAATTACTGGAGCCAAGGGTTTTTTGGGTTCAAATGTAGCACATTATTTTAAAACTCTAGGATATCAGACATATGGTATAGGACATGGTGGACTGTCTATAGAAGAGTCGAAAGAGATTGGGCTTGACTACTGGAAAAAGGATGATGTGTCGATAAAGGCAATTTTAGAATTTGAACAAGTTTTTGATGTTATAGTGCATTGTGGCGGTAGTGGCTCTGTTGGTTTTTCTGTTAAATGCCCATACGAAGATTTTAAAAAAACAGTAAATGGTACACTTGAAGTCTTAGAATATATAAGGGTGTATAACAATAATTCCCATCTTATCTACCCATCAAGTCCAGCAGTACAGGGCGAATGTGAGGATAAGCCGATCGTAGAAGAGTATTTTGGAAGACCAGTTTCTCCTTATGGGTATCATAAAAAAATAGCCGAGGATCTATGTCAGAGCTATAGTGAAAAATTTGGTTTAAATATTTCTATAATAAGACTCTTTTCAGTATACGGAAATGGTCTTAAGAAGCAGTTGCTTTGGGATGCTTGCCAAAAAATATTAGATAGTAGCGATGAGGCCGTCTTTTGGGGCACGGGGAAGGAGACAAGGGATTTTATACACATAAGTGATGTTTTGCGTTTAGTTGATATGTTGTTAAAAAAAGATGAGAAATTTTATATCATAAACGGTGGAACTGGTGTAAAGCATACCATAAAAGATGTAGTAGAAATGATAAGAAATCTAGTAAATCCAAATATTAATATAAAATTTAATAATCAAGTGAATGTAGGAAATCCAATGTACTACTGGGCGGATACACACAAGCTAGAAAAAAATAGTTTTAAGGCGGATAAAAATTTAAAACAAGAGATAATAAACTATGTAGAGTGGATAAAGGGACTGGATGATTAAAGTTGGATTTATAGGTAGTGTGTCAAAAGAATGGATGGGCGGATTAAACTATTTTAAAAACTTACTTTTCGCTATAAATTCTATAGAAAAAAAAGAGCTTGAAGTATTTGTTTTTGTTGGTAAAAAAATAGATATAGAAACAAAAAGAATGTTTCAAGAATATGCAACTGTAATAGAAGATAGCGTATTTGACAGAAAAAGTATAAAATGGTTTCTTAGTAAAATAGAACAAAAAATATTTAAAACAAATATTTTGCTCGAAAATATCCTTAAAAAACATAATATACAAATACTTTCTCATGCAGCTATAACAAATTTAAAAAATGTAAAAACTATAAATTGGATACCTGATTTTCAACATATTCATTTACCTCAAATGTTTTCTGAAAAAGAGATACAAAGTAGGAATAGAAATTTCTTAGAGTTAATACGAAATAGTGACTTAATTGTTCTTAGTAGTTTTGATGCATTAAAAGATATGAAAAAATTTGCACCCAATTATAAAGATAAGGCAAGAGTTTTGCAATTTGTTTCGCAACCAAATAGTAGATATTTTGAACTAGATGAACATGATAAAAGTTTGTTATTGCAAAATTATGAAATAAAAGATGATTTTTTCTATATACCAAATCAATTTTGGAAGCATAAAAATCACATGATGATATTTGAGGCCATTAGTGAATTAAAAAAAGATGGCATTGAGATTAATATTGTTTGTACTGGGTATCTAGGTGATTATAGAAATAAAACATATATTGATGATGCAAGGGAATTTATAAAATCAAATAATCTTGAAGACAATATAAAACTTTTGGGACTCGTGGATTATGAAGATGTTTTTGCATTGATTAAATTCTCAAAAGCAGTAATAAATCCATCTTTATTTGAGGGTTGGAGTTCTACCGTCGAAGAGTGTAAAAGTGTAGGAAAAAATATGATCTTATCTAACCTGGATGTGCATAAAGAACAATATCCAAATGCAGTTTTTTTTAAAAGGGATAGTATTGAATCTTTAAAAGAAGTACTAAAGTTTTATAAGATAGAAAATAAGAGTAATGTAGAACCATTAGAAGCAAGGACAAAAAAGTTTGCAAATATTTACTCTTCAATTTGTAGAGAGGCTTTAACTCACTAGGATATAACAATGGATAAAGATATCTACTATAAAAATTATGAAGAAAAACCAACTAAACTTAGTGTAATTACAGCAGCTTATAATGCAGAAAAATTCTTGCCTAGATTGATAAAAAGTCTACATGATCAAGTTGATAAAGATTTTGAGTGGATCATTTCTGATGGAGTGTCTAGCGATAAGACTTTAGAAATTTTAAAAAGTGCCGATGGGATAAATATAAAAGTAATTTCGGGCGAAGACTTTGGGATTTATGATGCTTTAAATAGAGGCATAAAAGCTTGTAATGGAGAATTCTATCTTATTATCGGTGCTGATGATGAGCTTTATCCAAATGCTATTAAAGATTATAAGAAAGCCATAGGAGATGGTGTAGACATAATAACAGCTCGTATTGATACCAATAATGGCAAAATTGAGCCAAATAGTGGTCCAAAATGGCTTAAAGGGCAATTTCGCTATATTTCAGGACATGCTGTAGGCTCAATATACCGCACAAGTCTTCATCAAAAACTTGGTTACTATTCAAGAAAATTTCCAATAGCGGCAGATCAGCTATTTGTATTGACTGCTGCAAATTATGGAGCAAAGATAAAAGTCGTAAAAAGTGTTGTCGGTAAATTTTCAAATGATGGAGTTAGTAGTATTGATATGTTAGGGGCTCTTTGTGAATTTTACAGAGTTCAGGTGGTGATGGGCGAAAATAAATTTTTACAAACCATCCTATTTATTTTAAGACTTATTAAAAATTTTAGAAAATTATAAAGATGTATAAATGAAAGACTACGATGTTTCTATAATAGTTCCCATATATAATGTGGAGAAATATATAGAAGAATGTGCAACTACGCTTTTAGAGCAAGACTATAACAATATAGAGTATATTTTTGTAAATGATTGTACCCTAGATAGTTCTATAAAAATTTTGAAGGACATTATTGAAAGATACCCAAATAGAATAAGCCATGTAAAAATTATTAATAAAATAAAAAATGAGGGCTTACCGCAAGCTAGAAAAAGTGGGTTGAAAATATCAAGTGGCAAATACATTTTACATGTAGATAGTGACGACTGGGTCGATAAAGATATGGTAAGTTCTTTGATGAGTGAAGCTAGAAAAAGTTATGCAGACATAGTTTGTTTTGACTATATTAAAGAATTTAATAAAAAAAGCGTTGTAAAAAGTTTTTTTTATACAAAAAATTACCCAAAGTCTAATTTGAACTTTGTAAAAGCTATTTTATCTCATGAAATTTCTGTTTCCATGTGTGATAAATTGGTTAAAAGAGAGCTTTATGAAAATGTTGAATTTCCATATTTTTCACACTGCGAAGATAGTTTTGTAAATTTACAGCTTTTTTATTGGGCAAAAAAAATTATTCACATTGCAAAACCATTTTATCACTATAGAACAAATCCTAATTCGCTTTCTAGTAGTTTTTCAAATAATAAAAAAGCTCTTGATGATTTTTCTGATTTTAGCAGAGCTGTAAAGAAATTTTTGATACAAAAAGATCTTTTTGATGAATATTTTAAATTTCACATTCCTACTATTTTAAAATTTACTTTGGATTATTCTGAAAGTGATTTTAAAAAACAAATAAATGCTATATGCCCAGAAGCAAATAATATAAAATATGTTTTTCAAATCAATAGAAATATAATCTATAAAATTTTATATAGCACAGTTTTTATAGGGTTCCCGCAAATTTTTGTTTTTGCAAAAAAAGTATTTATTAGGCTTAGAAATTTTTAGATTCATATTATTGGAGTTGCTATGAAAATTTTTATAATCGGTAATGTCTCGTCTATGATGATAAATTTTAGAGAAGAGCTCATAAAATTACTTGTATCGAAAGGGCATGATGTCTACTGTTTAGTTAGTGACTACAATGAAGAAAGTAGAAAAAAAATAATCTCATTAGGTGCAACACCGCTTGACCACACTTTAAATGCAAAAGGACTAAATCCATTTAAAGATCTCGTGGCTACATATGATTTGGTTAAGCTATTTAGGCAGCATAGGCCAGATGCGATTTTTTCTTTTTTTGTTAAACCAGTTATTTTTGTAACTATAGCCGCAAAAATGGCAAGAGTACCACGAATAGTAGGCATGATAGAAGGGCTCGGCGGGGCTTTTACGGTTCATAAAAATGGGCAAACAAAAAAGGCGAAAATCATCAAAACTATACAAGTTCTTTTATATAAAATTTCACTACCATTTCTTGACGAGCTTATATTTTTAAATAATGACGATAAAAAGGACTTGATTGATAGATACAATATAAAAGTAAAATCTATAAATATCTTAGGTGGTATAGGTGTTGATCTTGATAAATTCTCATATACTAAAGCACCAACTGATCCTATAAGTTTTATTTTTATAGCAAGGCTTCTTGCAGAAAAGGGAATATTTGAGTATTTAGAGGCAGCTAAAATCGTAAAAGAAAAATATAAAGATGTAAAGTTTTATATATTTGGTAGTTTTGATGAGCACAATCCATTTGGATTAACGCAAGAAGAACTAAAACCTTATCTTGATAGTGGCATAGTTATATATCCTGGTTTTGTAAATGATATAAAAGAACGGATAGCGGATAGCTCCATTTTTGTCTTGCCTTCATATAGAGAAGGTGTGCCAAGAAGTACGCAGGAAGCCATGGCGATAGGAAGGGCAGTAATAACCACAAATAGTGTAGGATGTAGAGAAACTGTTGAAGATAGTGTAAATGGGTTTTTGGTACAACCATTTGATAGTAAAATTTTGGCACAAAAGATGATTTATTTTATACAAAATCCAGAAATGATAGTCCAAATGGGTATAGAAAGCAGAAAAATAGCTGAAGTAAAATTTAATATAAATGAAAAAAATGAAAGACTTGCAAAGATTATTATTGGGAAATAGCACATTGCTATTTTTTTACTTTTTTAATTTATAGTATTAAAGATTTTAATTTAAAAATTTAGGCTTATCTTTAGCGGGCTTATCATGATTTAAATAATAAAACCAAGACAAGCTGGTTAGTTTTTTAAGCTAGACTTCTAACCCACTAGTCCACCAACTAGTTTTTATATTGTTCTTATTGGCCTTTTGTTTTAAAAATTCATCTTCCTCTTTTGTAGGTTTATATTCATCTTTGAAGAATTTTTCTTAGTATCAATCTTTTGCTCTAGTATCTTTCTCTCATGAATTTTATATGTTGGCTTCAGTACTAAAGATAATTTCTAAAGCTAACGCTATATGCCCTATATCATAGTGGTAGCTTACACATTTTAGCTCTTTAGGAGTGCCAAGGAGTTTTTATGACGACATGTGAGTTGCAGATATTGACTAGGTAGTTTTCATCTTTACCGATAACTGCGAAGCAAGCGTTAGCTAATTCTAAATTTATCCATTGCATTTACTGCTTATAAACAAATTTAATTACTAAAGAATTAAGCTAAATAAAATAGAAAATAAAATATAATCCCAAATCTTTGGTCCCGTAGCTCAGTTGGTAGAGCACTACCTTGACATGGTAGTGGTCGATGGTTCGAGTCCATTCGGGGCCACCACTTCTAACAAAACATCCTAAACAAGAGATTTAAAAATTAATTATTAGTAAATTTTCTAAAGATGTGGTAAAGATTTATTTCAAATAATCTTTCACATCATACTCTTTGCCAGCATCGTGATCTTTTAAAAGCTTTGCCACGATAGGGCTTAAAATGATGATGGCAATTAAATTTGGTACGACCATCAAGCCATTAAACATATCTGCTAGGCTCCAGACAAAATCAACCTTTTGCAAGCTTCCCAAAAAGACAAAAACGACTACCAAAATTTGAAACGCTCTGACCGCTTTTGCCCCAAGAAGGTATCTTACGTTGATCTCAGCAAAATAGTACCATCCAAGAATCGTTGTAAATGCAAAGAAAAATAGGCAAACAGCTACGAAACTATATCCGCCAACCTTGCCAAAGATATGCGATGAGAAGGCTTCTTGCACTAAGGTTATACCTGTAAAGACTGCTTTACCATTTTCAAAGCTAATAACATTTGCAGTGAGCACTACAAAAACGGTTATATTTAAAACGATAAAAGTATCTACAAAGACGCTCATTATGCCAAGTACGGCTTGATCGACTGGGTGTTTGACGTTTGCAGCAGCGTGTGCGTGTGGAGTTGAGCCCATACCGGCTTCATTACTAAAAAGACCCCTTGCGATGCCGTATCTCATCGCAGCTGCTATGCTGGCTCCAGTAGCTCCACCCCACGCAGCTGAGGGATCAAATGCGGCTTTGTAGATAAGCAAAACTGCATCTGGGATTTCGTGAAAATTTAAAGCGATAATGATTAGTCCAACACCTACATAAAGCAAAGCCATCAAAGGCACAATCTTTTCAGCTACTCTTGCGATCGCCTTTACGCCACCTATAAAGATGACAGCGCAGACGATTGCTAAAAAAGCTCCAGTTATCCACTGAGGTATACCAAAGGCACCTTTAAAGCCGTCTGAGATCGAGTTTGCTTGCACCATATTTCCGATAAAGCCAAGTGCGATAATGATAGCGATAGCGAAAAATCCAGCTAAAATTTTTGCCCATTTTCCTTTTAATCCACGACTTATATAAAATGCCGGACCGCCTATCGTGTGCCCGCTATCGTCTTTTGTGCGGTAAATTTGAGCTAGGCAAATTTCAGCAAAATTTGTAGCCATGCCTAAAAACGCAGCGCACCACATCCAAAATATCGCTCCAGGACCACCCATGATAAGAGCTGTTGTCGCACCTACTAGATTGCCAGTGCCAACTTGTGCGGCGATTGCGGTTGCAACTGCTTGAAACTGGCTCATGCCAGCCTTGCCAGCAGCTTCGCCGTGAAGTGAGAAATTCCCAAAAAGCTCTCTTAGACCCATTTTAAACTTAAAAATTTGAACAAACCCAAGCCTAATAGTAAAAAATAGTCCAGTGCCGCAAAGTAGGGTAATAAGGAAGTATGGACCCCAAAGAAATGAATTTATACTTTCAACACAATTATTTAAAATTTCAGCAAAATTTGTAGGCATTTTCTTGACTTTCATTGGTGTAGTTTAGAGAGCGAGTATATTTAAAAAAATATAAAATTAGAATAAATAAGAAAAATTTTTTAGCTTAGCTTAAAATTTTGTACTAGTTTTCGGCTTACTCATGGCAAGCGTGTTTTAGATGGCTTTTGTGAGAAATTTGCAATCTTTCTTGCATGAACATAACTTGGCAAAACGTACTTGGCTCTTAGTTTTGCTAAAAATCTTATAAAGCACGTTACAAGTAGCTTTGGCGTTAAATTTTGCTTCATTGTTATTTGTTAGATTTACCATATTTTGTCCGCTGTTTGACTTGCTGGTAGCCAGGCTCTGTGTCAAATTTTTCTCGCAGATCGCCGCCCAAAGCTGTTTAAAAATTTCTGGAAATCCGCTTGCTATGCCATAAGCCGTCGTTAATCTACCCCAAGGCACGTATTCTATCTTTAAATTTAAAACAGCCCTTTCAAATTGACAGAGTAAAGCCTAATATTTAACCCTTGGATTTTATTTTCTCTAGCCACTCATTTAGCGTTTTTTCAAAGCCTATGCCCTTGCTTTTGTAAAAAACGAGCGGTTTTTCTAGGTATTTTTGCTCGACCCAGCCGCCAAAATCATGCGGATAAAGGTAGTCTTTGCTCTCTTTTGTGTGATTTTTTAGGTATGGTGGAATCTTTAAAATTTCTTCGCTTTGCACGTATCTTAGAGCGGCATTTATCGCGTTGTAGCTGGAGTTTGACTTTGGCGAGCTAGCTAGATAGATAGCACACTGAGCCAGTATGATCCTAGCCTCTGGAAAGCCTATCTCTTTTACCGCGCTTAGCGTGCTTGCGGCTAAATTTAGCGCATGTGGGTTTGCATTGCCGATGTCTTCGCTGGCAAATATCGCCATCCTTCTGGCGATGAAGTCCGCACTCTCGCCAGAGTCTATGAGCCTTGCGAGATAGTATATGACGGCGTTTTCGTCGCTTCCACGCAGGCTTTTTATAAAAGCGCTTGCTAGCTCGTAGTGCGTGTCGTCCTCTTTTGCCCCCTCTTTTAAGGCGTTTTGGCGAAGTGTTTTTAAATTTTCTAGGCTCACATTTTCATCAAGCGTGATGGCAAATTCTAGTAAATTTAGCATAGCTCTTGCGTCACCGCCGCTACTTTTAAAGAGATACTCCTTCGCCTCCTCGTCAATGCTAAATGAAATTTGCTCTCTTATCTTGCCAAGAAGCTCCTCAAAATCGCCACTGCTAAGCGGTCTAAACTCAAAGAGCATCGAGCGACTTCTGATGCCTGAGCTTAGCGTGAAAAAGGGATTTTCCGTGCTAGCGCCGATGACTAGGGCTTTGTAGTTTTCCATGGGGATGAGTAGCGCTTCTTGTTGGGTTTTGCTAAGTCTGTGGATCTCGTCTATGAAAAAGAGTGGTTTATTTAGGGCGTTTTCGTAGTTTTTTAAAATTTTACGAAAGTCATCTATCTTTAAATTTCCGCCGTCAAACTCGTAAAAGTCGTAGTTTGCCCCGCTTGCCACTGCTCTTGCAAAGCTTGTCTTGCCACAGCCTGCTGGACCATAAAATATGGAGTGCGGGATTTTGCTAGAGGCTATAAATTTTAAAAATGCCGCTTTAACCACTTTTTGACCGCAAATTTCATCTAAATTTTTTGGTCTAAACATCAGTGCAAGTGAGCTCAAATTTTTTCCTTTACTTTGCTGGTTTTGGCAAAATTTTAGCTTTCGCGCTAAGACTTTCTATCTTAAACTCATAAATTTTAGTGATCTTTAACCCATACTGAGCCGCTGTTTCAAAGGTACTCATCGCGTAGGCTGTGTATTTTAGGCTGAGGATTTTTAAAATTTCATATTTTTTAGCCTCGTCTGTGATCTCGTAAACTCTAGTTTTTGCGATGGCACTTTTGTACTCAGTCGTAAAAACCTTGCCTCCAAGCGCCTTGCCATCGTCTTTTATTGCATCTAGCTCGCTTTCGCTTAGATGCGGGACTTTGTTAAAACTAACGCAGACAAACTCTACTTTTCGTCCATCTTGAAGTAGTTTTGCCTTACAGCCAGCGGTAGCTCCGTGTATAAAAATGCTCTCACCAACCCTAACTGGCGAGATCGGCACGCTAAAAATTTCTCCCTCATCATCCACGCATGAGATCACCGCGTATTCGCAATCATCGATAATCTCAAGTGCCTCATCGCGACTAAGCTCTCTATCTTTTCGCCTCATTTTTCATCCTTTTTTTGCAAAATATTTTAAAATTTAAGTGCTTAAAGGCTAGTATAACGCAAAAATTTCAAGGAAAAATATGAAAAAATCTCTAATTTTTGCCCTTTTGCTGGGTGTAAATTTATTTGGTGTAAGCGAGGTTTGCAAGGAGTATGTCAAGCAAAGTAGGCTCTATCTTGACGAGCTTTATGCCAAAGAGAGCAAACGACTTGCAGGTGATGAGAAGGCGCTAAGGCTTTTTGAGCTTAAATTTGACGAGTTTAAGCAAAGACAAATCGGCCAAGAGGCGATGATAATGCAAAATAAAGACGAGAAATTTTGCAAAAGCGAGCTAGAAAAGGTAAATAAGCTTCTTTCTGAGCTTAAAAAATAGCTCAAATTTTAGCGTTTAAGTCCCACTCGATGGGCGTTTTGCCGTGGTTTGCTAGGTAGATATTTGCCTTTGAAAAGTGCCTGCAGCCAAAAAATGCCCCACGAGCTAGCGGACTTGGGTGGGCTGCTTCTAAAATGAGGTGCTTGCTAGCAGCTATAAGTGGCGCTTTTGCCTTGGCTGGGTTGCCCCAGAGCATGAAAACTACGTTTTGTAAATTTTCACTTATCTTTCTTATAACTGCGTCAGTAAAACCCTGCCAACCAAAGCTTGCATGAGAATTTGCCGCTCCAGCGCTAACACTTAAAGTTGAGTTTAGTAGTAGCACGCCTTGCTTTGCCCATTTTGTGAGATCACCACTATTTGGCTCTTTTATGCCAAGATCAGCGTAAATTTCTTTATAGATATTTACAAGGCTTGGCGGGACTTTTACGTCACTAGGCACTGAAAAGCTTAATCCCATGGCTTGATTTGCACCGTGGTATGGATCTTGGCCTAGGATGACGACCTTGATAGAGTGAAACGGCGTTAGATTAAATGCGTTAAATATAAGCGCACTTGGTGGATAGACGACGCCAGCGCTCTTTGCTTTTAAGAAATTTTCTTTGATGCGAGCGAAATTTTCACTCAAAAACTCATCTTTTAGCACCTCTTTCCAGCTTGGCTCGATCTTTACATCGTCTAAATTTATTTGCATTTTCCTGCCTTTTGTAAGTTTTAGCAGTATAATTTTAACTAAAATTTATCTAAAGGAAAGAGCTGTGTCAGAGCAAATTTTTAATAAGATCTATGAGCTTCTTAGCAAGAATGAAGCTAAATTTAAAGTTCTAAATCATGAGAGTGCGACCACTTCAGAAGAGGTGGCAAAACTTAGGGGAACAAAGATGAGCCAAGGTGCAAAGGCTCTAGTTTGCTCTATAAAAGGGGTAGATGAGGAGAAATTTAGGAAAATTTTTAAAGATGAAAATGTGCTAAATGATTATTTGCTAAGTGATGAAAAGCCAGCGATGAAGGCTGGTAAAATTTATATTTTGGCTATTTTGCCAGCCGATATGCAAGCAAATCTTGATAGCTTGACACAAAAATTTGACGGCAAAAGGGCAAGCCTAGCTAGTCCAGATGAAGTTTTGGCATTGACAGATTGTGTTTTTGGTTCAGTGCCGCCATTTAGCTTTCATAAAAATTTACACATTGTAGTTGATGAAAGGTTGCTACAAAGAAACGATGAGATCGCATTTAATGCGGGACTACTTGATAGATCGATCATTTTAAATACAAAAGATTATACAAAGATAGTACGGCCAACGCTAATAAATTTTGCAGAATAAAAAGTGCTAGGCTAACCACTTCCTAGCACTAAATATTGTCGGGAGAAAAATGAATTTAAATAATGCAAAGACGAGAAATTGCTAAATTCATTTCAAGAACAAATATTATCAGGCATAATCTTAAAATATAATAAATTATATAAACAAAAAGCTTTAAATTTAGGGATTTATATATTTAAATATAAATATATATATTTTATAAATAAATTTATAGATCAAAGCTTGTGGATTTAAAAAGAATTTATAAAAATTTGCTTAGTAAATATTAAGTTTAGCTTAAAGCCCATTTAGATAAAATCCTTAATCGTTCTTTTATCGTAAAAAAGACAATTTGATATAAGGAAAAACAATGAGCGATATCATCGCATACAAACTAAATGGCGAAATAGTCGATACTCAAAGTATCGCAGGGCGTGAGAGTAGTGCTGAGCCTATCTATTTTGACAACTCAAAAGAGGCACTACACGTTATCAGACACTCCTGTGCGCACCTCATGGCACAAGCTATCAAATCACTCTATCCAAAGGCGAAATTCTTTGTCGGACCAAACGTAGAAGATGGATTTTATTATGATTTTAGAGTTGATGATGAGGGCACGAAGCTAGGCGAAAGCGATCTAGCAGCGATCGAAGAAAAAATGAAAGAGCTTGCTGAGAAGAAAATTGATATCATCAAAACCTGCTCAACCAAAGCTAATATGAGCGATAAATTTAAAGATGACGACCTAAAGCAAGAGGTCTTAAAAAGAATTCCAGATGGTGAAGTGAGCAGCTATTCGCAAGGCGATTTTGAGGATCTTTGCCGTGGACCACACGTACCAAATACTAAATTTTTAAAATTTTTCAAGCTTACACGCGTGGCTGGAGCTTATCTTGGCGGCGATGAGAGCCGTGAGATGCTAACTAGAATTTATGGCACAGCATATGCAGACAAAGAGAGCCTAAAAGAGCACATCCGTATCATCGAAGAGGCCAAAAAGCGTGACCATAGAAAACTTGGTACAGAGATGAAGCTGTTTACTTTTGATGAAGAAGTGGGTGGCGGCTTGCCGATCTGGTTACCAAATGGTGGACGCTTGCGCTCGAAGTTAGAGCAAATTTTATATAAAGCCCACCGCGACCGTGGCTATGAGCCAGTGCGAGGTCCTGAGCTTTTAAAGGCTGATGTTTGGAGAAGAAGCGGTCACTACGCAAACTACAAAGAAAATATGTACTTTACGACGATCGACGAGACAGAGTATGGCATCAAGCCGATGAACTGCGTTGGTCACATCAAAGTTTATCAAAGTGATATCAGGTCTTACCGCGATCTACCGCTTAAATTTTTCGAATACGGCGTAGTGCATCGCCATGAAAAAAGCGGTGTGCTTCACGGGCTTTTCAGAGTGCGCGAATTTGCCCAGGACGACTCGCACATCTTTTGTATGCCAAGCCAAATCAAAGAAAATATCCTAGAAATTTTAAAATTTGCCGGCAAAATAATGGAAAATTTTGGCTTCCACTACGAGATGGAAATTTCAACCAAGCCTGCAAAAGCGATCGGCGGAGATGAAATTTGGGAAACGGCGACCAAAGCGCTAAAAGAAGCTCTTGATGAAAATGGCTTTAAATACGGTATCGATGAGGGCGGTGGCGCATTCTACGGTCCAAAAATCGACATTAAGATCACTGATGCGCTTAAGAGAAAGTGGCAGTGCGGCACGATACAAGTTGATTTTAACTTGCCAGAGCGCTTTGATCTAGGATACATCGATGCAAACAACGAAAGACAACGCCCCGTAATGCTTCACAGAGCACTGCTTGGCAGTTTTGAGAGATTCATAGGAATTTTACTTGAGCACACTGCTGGTGAGCTACCATTTTTTATCGCTCCTACGCAAGTCGTCATTGTACCTATTAGCGACGCACATTTAGACTACGCAAAAGAAATTTCACGCGAGCTAAGAAAGATCAATATCGATAGCGAGATTGCAAGTAAAAATGAGAGTTTAAATAAAAGAATAAGAACGGCTGAAAAACAAAGGGTGCCTATGATAGTCGTGCTAGGTGACAACGAAGTAGCGAACAAGAGCGTTGCGCTACGCGACAGACAGGCTAGGACGCAGAGCGATATGAGCTTGGCGGAATTTATAAATTTAACGAAGGAGAAACTTAGTGAGGTACATTTTTGAGTAAGGAAAATGAAGTATTGCTCAATGAGGACATAAGGGCGAGAGAGGTAAGATGTGTAGGGGATGATGGCACGGCATACGGTGTCATCTCAAGAGAAGAGGCTTTAGAGATCTCAAATAAGCTTGGGCTTGATCTAGTGCTTATAGCGCCAGATGCGAAGCCGCCAGTTTGCAAAATAATGGACTATGGTAAATTCCGTTATCAGCAAGAGAAAAAGCAAAAAGAGGCCAAGAAAAAGCAAAAAACCATCGAGATAAAAGAGATAAAACTCTCTGTCAAGATCGCCCAAAACGATATAAACTACAAGGTTAAACACGCAAGCGAGTTTTTGCAAGATGGCAAACACGTTAAATTTCGTGTATTTTTAAAGGGTCGCGAGATGAGCACTCCAGAAGCTGGCGTAGCTATGCTTGAGAAGGTCTGGGAAATGATAAAAAATGAAGCTGATCGCGATAAAGAACCTATGATAGAAGGTCGTTATGTAAATATGCTTGTAACTCCAAAAAAGGGTTAAATTCTCACAAAGAGCAGGCTAGGGCTTGCTCTTTGTTACATTAAATTTTTAATACAAAAACTTATAAATAATTATTTTCCAAAAATCCTATCATTTTTATATGTGTTAAATTTATGCAAAGGCGTTTGCAGGGTTGATATACCTTATGGTTAAATTTGATAGGCAAAATTTGGATGTGGTTTAAATTTAGTAAATTTTGGTCTTTACTTGCTGGAATTTACCCGCTTTGTTATCGCTCGTATGGATGTTGTGCTGAAAATATTTCTTGTGAGCTTACAAAATTTGAGTGCTTGCGTGAGTATTTTTAAGCTAAATTTTGCCTAATATCTAGCTAAATTTGGTAATGGGATATCGCTTTAATAATACTTTTTACAAAAAGCTTTGACTACTCTTGGTTTTATGTGGCGACCAAATTTGACGAGAAATTTGATTGTTCGTGGATTAAATGGAGCAAATTTTAATTTTTGCTTACTAGAATTTGCTTCATCCTTTTTCTGCCAACCATTACATGGGTACTTTGCTGAAATTCGACTAGGCAAGAGCTCACCTGAAAGAGTAAATTTGATAACTTCTTTTGAGTTGTAAATTCATGGTACCTGTGCGAGTGTTATAAGCTAAATTTCGCCTAGTAGCTGTATAAATTTGCTAAAAAATTCGCTTGTTTGTAGCTTAAATTTATAAAAGAGAATTTAGACTAGGTGAGCATAAATTTACTAAATTTTATAAGCTATTTCTTGGTAAAAATCAAATGTCCTATAATCTACTTGGATAAAATTTAGTGTTTGCTCATTCTCTGTCAGGACTTCTTCATTTTGCCTTGCTATATCGATGCCAGCTAACACTATAAAAATTTCTCGATCGCAACGCGCCCGCTACAAATTTCTTCATCTTTAAACAGCCACACATAAACATACCACTCGTGCAATCAAGCAAAAGTATCCATGGCAAAAACTTTCAAATTTGTTGCACAAACCTCGCGACTCCACCATTTGCTACCACGCCAGCTTTTTTGACAAAATTTCTATTAAATGCTCTAAAAATAGTAATCTGCTCGCCACCTTAGTATCAATATTTTAAATTTAGGCGAGCTTCAAATCCACATCTATCACACCACCACGAATTTGTCAAAACGAACGCTGTATAAAATACTTCAAACTAGCGTAAATTTGATAGTTTGTCAGTAAAATTTGCTATACAAAAGGCAAACTATCTTTTAGCTAAAAACCCAAACTTATTTCATATTGATTTACGTCCAAATTTAGCTTGGACGTAAATTTATAGAGCAAGAGCTAAAATCAGCCCTATACATATCCCTGATCTATCATCGCATCAGCCACTTTTCTAAAGCCCGCGATATTTGAGCCAAGTACCAGATTTCCCTCGTCGCCAAACTCCTTGCTAGTCTCGTAACTAAGCTCAAAGATATGATTCATTATACCGTGCAGCCTATGATCTACCTTTTCAAAGCTCCACGCGGTCATGCCGGCGTTTTGCATCATCTCAAGGCCCGACGTGCCCACGCCGCCTGCGTTTGCCGCCTTTGCCGGAGCGAAGTAAAAATCCTTTTGCGCGAGCATGAAATTTATCGCATCAAGCGTGCTTGGCATATTTGCGCCCTCAGCCACGAAGCGACAGCCGTTAGCATAAAGCGTCTTGATATCGGCTAGGTGAAGCTCGTTTTGCGTCGCGCACGGAAATGCCCCGTCGCACGGCACGTCCCAGACGCCGTTTCTGCCCTCTTTGTACTCGCTTACGCTTACGTATTTTGCGTTCGGTCTAAATTTGACGTATTCGCTAAGGCGCGCGCGTTTGACTTCTTTTAGCTCTTTAAGCACCGCTAGATCGATGCCCTCTGCGTCGTAAACGTATCCGTTTGAATCAGAAACCGTGATAGGTAGCGCGCCTACTTGATAGAGCTTTTCTACCGTGTATATGGCGACGTTTCCGCTACCGCTTATGCTGCACTTTTTGCCCTCGAGGCCAAGGCCCGCTTTTTGTAGCATATTTTGCGTAAAATAGACCAGTCCGTATCCGGTCGCCTCCGTGCGCGCTAGGCTGCCGCCCCAGTTTAGCCCCTTGCCCGTTAGTATCCCGTCAAATCTGCCCGTGAGTTTTTTATACTGCCCAAACATATAGCCGATCTCGCGCGCCCCCACGCCGATATCGCCTGCCGGTACGTCTACGGTGTTGCCGATGTGGCGGTATAGCTCGCTCATAAACGCTTGGCAAAAGCGCATTATCTCGCCCTCGCTCTTGCCTTTTGGATCAAAGGTGCTGCCGCCTTTTGCGCCGCCTATATTTACGCCCGTGAGCGAGTTTTTAAAAATTTGCTCAAATCCTAGAAATTTTAGCACTCCAAGATCAACACTAGGATGCAGTCTGATGCCGCCTTTATAGGGGCCCACGGCTGAGTTAAACTGTACGCGGTAGCCGTTATTTACCTGCGGTCTACCGTCGTCGCCCGTGTACGTGACGCGAAAGATCACAGTTCGTTCTGGTATCACGATACGCTCTAGGATCGCGTGTTTTTGGTACTTGCTCTCTCTTTTTATAAGCGGCTCGAGGCTGTTTAGCACCTCGGTCGCAGCCTGGACAAAGACGCCTTGACCCGGATTGGTCTTTTTTATCCACTCCATCGTTTTTTCGATGTACTCGCTCATTTTGGCTCCTATTCGTCAAATTTTCGTAGTTGAATATTAACTCTCCTAGAAAAAATTTTTATTTAAATTTATTTTTATATTTTTATTTTAGGCGATGAGCGTTACATATCGAAACTAAATTTATAAAATGTGATTTTCGTTTCGATCACTAGGATAAATTTATAAAAGAGATTTTAAGCTAAGAAGCCTAATTTTGCTAAATTTCATATGCCATCTCTTGCCAGAAAAGAGGTGCTTTATCATCTGCTTGGACAAATTTTAGGATTTGCTCGGTTGATGGCATAGCTTCATCATTTAGCCTTGCTATATCGATGCTAGCAAGCGCTATGAAAAATTTCTCAAAATCGCTTGCGACGCACCTGCTGCAAAGCTCCTTATCTCCAAGCAGCCATGCATAGACCGCGCCACTCGTGCAATCAAGCAAAAATATCCACGGATCACCCACGGCAAAAACTATCAAATTTAAAGGGCGAGCTTCACCTTGCCACCATTTGCCACCAAACTCATCTATGCTATTTAGCCGTACTAGCTCACTCGCGTAGTCGCCTCTAGAGCCAAATTTGACATTGCAAATTTCAAAATTTCCAAGGTCAAATTTGCTTAAAAGCTTTGTAAATTTAGCTGGGAAATTTACGCCAAGAGCCTTTTCTACGTTTTTAAGTGTTTGTGCGGTGGCTTTAACATCATTTTGAAGCAAGAGTCTCATGCCAGTCATACCCTCTTGCTCTAGTGGCAAGAAAATTTGATCTAACTTTTGAGCGATCTGATTTAACTTTAAAAACATATCAGTCCTTTAATCTGCTAAATTTTGGCAAATTTTATCAAATTTATTTCAGCGCACTTTTAAATTTGACCCATTTGTCGCCAAATTTAGACCACGATCTTCATAAATTTGTATGATACTTCCATAAAATCAAAGAGAATTTACCTTGTCTTGTTTCGTTTTTCTCTTTTGATTTTATAAAATTTCCATAAGCCCCTGCTTCATAAAAAAGTGTTTTACACTGTTCTTAAGATTTAGGGCTTATGGGTTAATGTTTCGATTAAAAATCTTAGTGCTTGACACTGAATACAAGAAAGAAACATAACCTAAATTTTATTCAGGAGTATCAAAAATGAAAAAAGCGTTTTTTTGTGGTGTTGATGTTTCTAAAGATAAAATCGACGTTTGTTTTTTAACTTCTATCACGAGTGAAAAAGCTAAATTTGAAACATTGCCTAATAACTATGAGCTTATCAAAGTTTATTTTGATAGTTTTAAAAATGATGAAATTTTAGTTGTTTTTGAAGCAACTTCAAATTATCATTTGGCACTTCAAAAGGCTTTATCTGATTTAGGTATTAGATATTGTGTTACAAACCCCTATAAATCATCTTTATTTTTAAAACATCTTAGCACTATAAAAACTGATACAAGCGATAGTTATGGCTTGGCTGTTTATGCTAGGACTTTTAAAAGCGAGATCGCGCCTGATAAGTATAATGCCGAGTATTTAGAGATAAAAAGTTACAATTCAACCTTAAATTTGCTCCAAAAAATAAATACTCAACTTAAAAATTTTAAAAGCTCTCAAAAAACTTTAAATAATAAAGTAATTGATGATGTTATCGCAAATCTTATAAAAGAGATTGCAAAACTTCAAGCTATGCTTCAAAAACTAGCTTTTGATCTTGTTAAAAAAGCTATTCCAGAAACCGAAGAGATCATTAAAGAAAATAAAGGTTTTGGCATTGATCTCGCTTTAAATTTATTTCCACAATTACACTTTAATAGGGATAAATCTGAAAAACAATTTATAAGCTTTATTGGTCTTAGTCCTAGAATTTTTCAAAGTGGTTCAAGCGTTCATAAAAGCCAAAAGATAAATAAAATGGGTAATTCTAATATAAGGCGTATTCTTTTTATGACTGCATTATGTGCAATTCGTTTTAACGCTAAATTTAAGTTACGCTATGAGCGTTTATTAGCTAACGGCAAAAAGAAGATGACTGCTATTGTTGCTGTTATGTGTGCGATAGTCCGTTATTTAAAAAGCTTATTCCCATTTAATCCAGAAATAAAGGCTATTTAATGAAAAAAATTCATTATAAGCTAATCTTTTCAGTTCTTGAAATCCTATCATCTAAAAATTCTTTAACAAGGGCTGATATATGCGATCATTTAAAGATTAGCAAAGCTTATCTTTCTCAAATTATTAGTAATAGATATTTAATAAAAAATCAAATTTTTTCAAAAAGGATAAAACAATGGCAAAAAATGCAACAGCTCCATTAATGGACAGCACAAGCGAAAATCTTTATAGAGAAATTTATCAATCTCTCAACCAAAATTTAGATTATTTCGAGCAAAAGATTAAAGTCTTAAAGACTAAAAAGATCGATGGTAAGCAAAAGCTAGATAAAGATAACAATCCCATTATAAACGAGTTTGGAGAGTTTGAAAAGTGGGATGATAGTTATATGATAACTTTTGTAGCTCTTAATAGTGGCGGAGAACATTCTACAAGAATAACACAAGAACAATATCTAGATTTAAAAGAAGATGAAGTATATATTGCTAGCGGTAAGATCGAATATAGGCTTTATAAGGACGCTTATAATTCAACTCCAGTTATTGTTTTTAATAAATTTGTCCCTGCGATTGATAGTTTTGTCACAGCGATGCTAAAAATGGAAGCACTTAAAAATGGCTCGAATGCTTGAAAAATAGGGGCTAAACCTTAGCCCCGTGCCTAGACTATCAGCAAGGTTAGGCGGGACAAGCTGGGTTTTATTAAAGGTTTAAAAATGATATATAAAGACGATAGATTTAAAATACTTCATCAAGGTATCGATACTTTAGTTATAGGCGTAAATTGTATTGATGAAAAATTTTTTAATACAACTTTTTCAAGCTTTATTCGTAAGATCGCTACACTAAAACAACAAGCACAAAATTTACGCACATTTGGCGAAAAGTATATTTTGGATGATTTGGGCTTTGATTACGGAAAATTTAAAGTATCAAGTAAAGGCTTAGGTCAATATTTTGGATATTTTTCAAACGATGATATATTTTGCACCATTTCAGATACTAAATTTAAGCCAAAAGGGCTATATCATTTAAAAATTCAATTTAGAAGCATATTTTTACTTAAATATGGACACGTTAGAGCCTATGAGCTTGTAAATAAATTTTTAAGTGATATATTTAAAGAGCATTTTAAGGTAAGTGTTTTAAGGCTCGATCTTGCAACCGATGTAACTGGCATAAAATATACTCCACAAGATTTTTTACAATTTAGAAGTTTAAAAAGAGTTTCTAACTATTCAGATCAATATAAAAAAGATGACGATGATTTAATAATTGATGAAAATTCGCCAGTTTTTAATGATATAACCGAAATTAATGTCAATAATTTTATGCGTTTTACTCGCTTTGAAGGTGTAAGCTTTGGAAAAAATCCACATATGTTCAGGGTTTATGACAAAATAAAACAAGTTCAAAGCAAAAATATTTCAACTTTAATTTTCACAAAATGGGAAATAAATGGCTTTAATCCTGCTGTTGATATGTTTGTATTTAGACACGAAGCGGAGTTTGGGCGATCTGCAATAAAAAGATTAATCCCTATTAATGAAAGTGATGAAATTACTTATATTTTTAATCATTTGGGGGCTTTTTGGTCGCAAGGGCTTAGTATTTGTAAATGGTATGATCTAACTGATGATGAAATTAATCGTTTAACTGCTGGCATTATTCAAAGTGATAGTGCAAGAAAAATTTATCAAAGATGCGATTTTGATGATAATAGGCTTAAATTTTGGGATATGCTCTTGCCTTGGGGCGATGATAAATTTAAAGCTCTTACTATGCACGATCTTATTCAGTCAAAGGATATTAAAAAAGCAAAAATGGCTTTAAAAGCCTTTGTAAGTGCTGTTTATACTAATTTGGGTGTTAGCGGTGAGAATTTTTTATATGTTTTTACTGAAACGCTTAAAGATCTTGAAAATGATGGCTTAACTCTTCACGAATACGGCTTATCAAAGCTTGCAGGCAATTTTTTGAAAAATGAAAAAACTATAAAAAATCAAAATTTAGATATAGATAATCCCCTTTTTGATGTTTTTAACGCTTCTTTAAATGATTTTTTTGTTGCCATTAGCAAAATAAGAAATGATGATTATATCCATCCTATAACGAATGCTTTAAAGGGGTTTCAATGCAAAAATTAAACGCTTATGGTCTTTTGGTGTGTGAATTATTAGATAGTGGCAAGGATGTTATTTGTATTGATATTAAATGTCCTATCGTTAAAAGGCTTTATGCCAAAAAGCTTGGTTTTATTTGGGCTGATATTGTTATTGGTAGTAGAAAGGCTTTTTTCTCGGCTCTTGATGAATTAAATATTCTTTTTATTCAAACAAATTTGAAAAAGCTATTAGATAGCAAAGGTTATTCTTTGCGAAATGGTCGTAAATATATTTTTGCTGTTAAACAGCCTAGATTAGATTTATTTTAAAAAAGGGTTATGAAATGTTAAATATTATTAAAAATTTAGGTGCTTTCTCTTTAAGTGATAGTGGTTCTTTAATAAATAGTCTTAGTCAGTATCAGCCTTGTAATTATTCTTTAGATGATATTAAAACTATTCATCGTTGTAATGCTAATGATCCGATATATCTTAAAGATATTTATTCTAATCAAATTTTCGTTAAATTGTTTGATTTTTTGGTTTATGGTGGCGATGATGAATTTTTTATTTGTGATTGTATTTTAAATCCTTTAGATGTTTCTGATATACGTTTTGCTATCTCTGGTCTTTATGTTGAAATTGAAAAGAAAGATATACCAAAGGGGCATAAGTTTCTCTCTTCTGACTTTAATCTAGCTAATATTTTTTCTTCTGCTCTTCTTGATTTGCCATTTTCAACTATACAAAGTGATATTACTTTAGGAGCTTTTTCTAAAGGTCAAATCGTTCAAATTAAAGATTTTAGCTTGCCTTTTTATGTTTTAGGTTGCTCTTTATTACAACTTGGTCTTAATAAATTTATTCTTTTTTATGATGTTTTTTGCCTTGATTATGAATTAGTAAAACTTGGTGTTTTTAGTGTTCGCCGAATTTTTGTTCCAGCTGGTTTAGTTAGACCATTTAAGTTTGATAAAACATTTTATAAGTATGTGATTGCTTTATATGCTTATATTTTTAAGAGTTCTGCCGTTAATTCTCTTGATTTATCTGATGTTGTTAAACAAATTTTTGAATATTCTGGCGAAGAAGATTTATTTAGTTTATTTTTAAGATTACGTAATGAAGCTGTTGAAAAGCAAGCTAAATCCGAAAGTAACGAGCCACCTATTTATTTATAAAGAAAGGGATTTTAAATAATGTATTCTGGTATTACTCAAGCTATTAGTAAAGTTAGTCAAGTTAATAGCGCTTTAAAAGCTGGTGGGGTTGCTGGTGCTATTGGTGCTGGTGCTAATTTTGATTTAAAAGATAACTCTGTTACTGATATAACTGCTCTTGGTATTTGGGGCTTAAAAAATGTTTATAATAGTTTTTTTGATAAAAAAGAAAGTGTTGATGTTGATAAAAATATAAAAGAGCTTAGTGAATATTATGCTAAACAACGTGAAGCTAAAGCAATAGACGCACAAAAAGAAAAAGAAAAGCCTAAAGAAGATAATTTACCTAAGCCATCTGATAACGATAAGCCTAGTAGTGTCCCCTTAACTTTACTTGGTGTTTTAGATCAGCAAAATCATATATTAAAGCTTATGTCTTTAAATTTAGCTGTTTTAGGTGCTGTGAAAAATAATGCTTTTGATAAACAAGCTAGCGTTAAAAAAGACAATTTATATAATCAATCTCCAGAAATTCAAGGGCGTGTTACATTTGATAGAAAAACTGGGTATTGGGTTGATCCTACTACTAAGACGCTTTATAATCCTTATACTGGCGATCGTATATACGATAATGCTTCGTCAAATACTGGCAGTAATTCCGCTGTTTCTACTGGTGTAGATTTTAAAGAAGTGTTAAAATCTCAAGAAAAAATTAATAGTGAAATTTCTAAATATATCTCAACTATTGGCGAAAATCAAAAAGTATATAATCAAAATTTAGAAAAGCTTGTTGTTAATTCTAAAGAGTATTCGCAAGCTATGAAAGATGGTTTGGCTGGTGTTAAGCTTAAAGCCAGTGTTGCTGTCGATAATAATTTAAACGCTTCTTTGGCTATTAATAAGCCAGTTGAAATTACTTTACCTAGTTCTTATGTCGATAATCAAAAAATACTTAGTGATAATTCAACTAAAACGCTTGAAATTTATAAAGAAAAAGCTGATTTTGATAAAACTGATGTTGCGATTAAAGACCTTGATGGTAATATTGTTGCAACTACTTCGCCACGTGCTATTGCTTTATCTCGTCAAGCTGTTCAAACTCGTGTTTTAACTGATGAAAATAATTTTGAATTAGATAGTGACGCTTTAAATTTATTTGATATACCTATCCCAAATTTTAAAGATCTGTTTGATACTGAATTACCTAGTAAAACTTTACTTAAGGATTTAAAATAATGGCTGATAAACGTTCTGAAGCTGGAAGAATTTTAAAGCTTGGCATTGATGAAATGTTTGAAGACTTAACCTATAGCGTTGCTTACGATCAAGTTTTAAGTAGGCTTAAAAATAGTGGTATGGACGATGGAATTTTAAAGGATGCAATAAATAGTGGTATTACTATTATGTTTAGTGCTGCTTTAGTCAAATATATTCAGCTACAAGAAAAAGTCGTTGATAAGATTATGAGTGTTGTTTATGCTGGTGTTGTAGCTTTACTATCTCCTTTAGGTAAATACGCTAAAAATAAGCTTAGCAATATAAAAGGCACTAAACTTAATAGGATGCTTGGTTTTTTAACTGGTAATTTTTCTGATCGTGTTGGTGTTGCTAAAGTGTTGGTCGAATGTGGTAATCAAGTAATTAACGCTAATAATTCTAATAGTTCAGCACTCCAAAATGTCAATACCGTTATTAATCAACGTCAGCATATTTTAGAAACTAAAAATCAAGAATTTAATTATGCAAAAGCAAAGGTTGATAATATAAATCAAACACTACTTTTTAAGCTTTTTAGTTCTCGCTTTACTCCGCAAGATAAAGAAATTCTTAGGCGTATAACTGGAAGTGATAAGATTGATATTGACGCTTTAAATCACGTTGCTGATTTTATGTTTGTTACTGATGATGCTGGTAACGTTTTGGGGCTTAGTGAAATGTTTATTACTATGATGAATGGACTAGGCTATTTTAATGGAAAGGATAAAAAGCATGGCTCTTGATTGTGAAAAAGCTTTTGAAGAAGAAATGAAAAAGTTTGATAGTATTGGTGCTTGTCTTGCTCGTATTGAAAAAATATTAACTGACAAATTAAAAGATAAAAAAGATGATAAAAGCGGTTTAGCATCTTTGGATGAAACAAATCGTCTTTTAAAAATTCTTTGCCACGATCTTGTAGGTAAAGAATAATGGTTTCTTTGCTGTGTGGTTGCTGTAATAAGAAAAAAGATTTTACTTTTTATATTGAGAGAGTATTATTTTTTCGTTCTAGTACTGAAAATTTAAATGCTAGTATTGATGAAGAATATGATAAGAAAGATGCGCTTTTTGATTGCGGTTTTTTTGGTAATAGTTGTATTCGTGATAAGCGTATTTCTTCTCTTTTTGGTCTTGGCTTTTATTTTTCTGCTTATACTAATTCTAGCATTAAAAAGGCTAATGTCCCTTTACATATGCATTATAATAGCGATGATGCTGATGATTATGAATATAGGGTAGGCACTGATTTTTTAACTCCATCTGGCAAGATCAATATTATGGATTTGCCTAGCTCTTCTGAAATTTCTTCTTATTTTGATAGTAATTTATTCTTTTCTTTTAGTGATCGATCTGATTACTTTTATTTTTGTATTCCTGCATCTTTTAATTATGCAAAATATACCAGCCGTCTATCTTTTTCTGATTTTTCTTGTTATTCATCTTCTAGCCCTTTTTTTAGAAGTGATCTTCATCTTGGTCTTTTGGATTGTGACTATACTGGTATTCATACTGAAGCTTTTAATCTTTTTTCTCTTTTTTCTAGTTTTGTTAATAAATCTTTTGTTTATGAATTTTCTGATTTTATTAATGTATTTGAAAATTCTCTCTCTTCTTTTTATTCTCAATTTTATAGCGATGTAACTAACTTTAATTTACAACACCGCTATTTATCAGTTTATCGATTTTCAAAAAAGGAGTATTATGCCTATCTACAAAATTACACAACAGCAAGGCAATAGGGTTATCACTTCAACGCTTGAAGCCAAAAGTGTTTCCGATCTAATTGCTTTTTTAGATGCTGTTTCTACTGCTGAAATTAAGTATATTTATAAAGTCGAGTTTGAAACTCAAAAAACTAATTTTCCGTCTGATGACTTCAATTACAATAAGCAATTTAAAGCTTTTGTATCTAATAAAAATCGTATGTGCAAGCAAATTTTAATTCATAACGTAAAAAAGACTAAAAACGAAGCTGAAATATCTGCTTTAATTAAAACACATTTAGAAGTAGGCGGACTTGCTGTAAAGGGTGTTTCTTGTTCACTCTTTATGGATAAGTAAAAATTTAATAATTTGTCTTTATAATTATTTCTTTACATAAAAAGGAGTTGCTTATGATTAGAAAAATTGTTGCTTTTTGTTTGTTTTTTAATATTTCTTTCGGATCTAATTATTTTGATAATTTAAAAGAGTCTTTTATTAATATGTCAGATGTTGAAGCATCTGAATTTATTTGTAAAAATTATCCTTATGTTGTTATGGCTTCTGGTCGTTCTTATCTTAAGGGGTCTATTTGTTATGTCGATTATTCTCTTTATGATGATAAAAAATTGGCTGAAGCTGAAAACGTTTTAAATTATAAATTTTGTAATTATGATGAGTTGAAAGCATTTTTACACTCTAAAGGCTCTTTAGAAGTTAAATTTTATGGATCAAATAAAAATTTACTCAAAACTATCCGCTATAATAAAGTTTCACGTATCCCTTGTTCTTTGATAAAATTTTAAATTTTTTTTCTGTGTTCTTCTTGATAGATATTGTCCCCCCTCCCAAACACGGCGCCCCACCGCTCTGCGGTGTGTGCCGTGTTTTCTTTTCTCCCCTTTTAGTTTATTCTCTTTTTATTATCTTTTTTCTTTCTCGATCTTTTTATCTTTTTTAGTTGTTTTTTTGTTTGCGTTGTGGCGATAGTTTCTGCGATTGCTCGAATATCTTAAAACTTATAATTATGTCTTTTTGCTAGCTATCGCCACGCAAACACTACGCGGACGAAAAACGCGAAAGCGTTTTGAGCGTGCTGAAGCGTCCTTAATCTAACCTTAATTATTTAACTTTCTCTTTTTTGCTTAATATTCTCTTGTTTAAAACGTTTTAACAAAAACAAGCAAATTTAAAAATGTCGAATGACAAAAGAAAGGATAAAAAAAATGTTAAGACAAACAATAGACGGACTTTATGCAAAAAGTCTTACTTTTTCTAGTGGTAGTGATGAAGACGCTTTACTTCCGCTTTTAGCTGGCAAAGTTGAAAGTTATTCAGTCTTTGGCGATGGTGGCACTGCTTTAGCTTCAACACCTGATCCACTTAATCGTAAAAATGTGATCGTTGGTGCTAAAACTGCGACTGGTAGAATTTCTACTATGGTAACTATCCCACACGTTAAACAAAGTTATATGTTTCAAAATTTTCTTTCTGATTTTACTGGCAAATTAGATGCAAATTATGATACTGCTGTTAAATGCGATTATGTAACTTTGAAATTTGATAGACTTTAAGGAGTAAGAGATGTCTAAATGTTTAGTTAAAAATACAATAAATAATAGAACTTATGGCTTTGCTTTGCCGTGCGGTGGTGCTGAAGCTAAAGCATTTTGTGATAATGCTCTTGAAGGAACTTATGTAATACTTTCTCGTGCTAATGAGCAAGGTAATTCAAGCGAAGCAAGCGTTATTGAATATACTATTACTGGTAAAAATGCGGCTGGCAATAAAACTACTTTTAGCTTTTATACTAAGCCTAGCGTTGATGAAGCTCAGATTAAAACCGCTTTAGCTGGTAAAACATTTAATGGTGTTAAATTTGATGAAATTTACGTTATCAGTGCTAAAAAAGCAAAATAATGTTTTCAATGTTAAAATTGAGCTCCCTATTTAATGGGGGGCTAATTATCCACCTTTTTAATTATCTTGCTTTATTCCTTTATATTTTTATTTTAAAAGATGATATTAAAGATCTTATCTCTGAAACTACTACATTAAAAACTAATTTAGCAATTGAAAAACAAAATACTGAAAACGCTTTTTTAATTATTGATAATCAAAATTTAAAAATTAAGCAATTAAAAATAGATAGCGAAAAAATATCTAAAGAAAATAATATTTTAAATCAAAAATTACAAAAACGTTTTAGCACTATCGAAACACCTAAAACGGACGACTGCTTAAGTAAGCTAAAATTTTACGATACTTTACTTTTAGAGTTTAGCAATGGCAATTATTCCAAATAAACTATTTTTCTTTTTCTTGCTGTCTTATCTTGTTTTGTTTGTTGGCTGTTCTGCAAAATCTTCACAAGGTGCTATTAAAGAAGCTTATATGCCTATAGAATGTAACGTAACAATTCCAGATAAGCCTGCTTTTGATCCATTAAATCCAGAAAGTTTAAAAGATTTAATTATTTACTGCATACGAATAGAAGATTTATTAAAAGGCTGTGTAAATGGACAATTTAAACAAGGACGATAATTATTTAATTTTGGTTCTTTTTGTTGGATTTATAGCATCAATTTTAAATCTTGAAACTAAAGATTTTTCTAAAATCAAATATAAAATTTTATCTTATTTGCTTAGTTTTTTAAGTTCTATGTTTTTGTGTTGGATTAGCTATGAAATATTTTTTTTCTTTCTAAACAATATTAGGGTTTCGGTTGCTCTTGCTGGTTTTGTAACTTGGCGTGGCACTGATTGGATATATTCAAAAATTGATAAAGCTTTAGATAAAAGGATAGAAAGGAATTAAGATGACACTTGGCGAACATCAAGAAGCTTTTATGAAAGACGTTGAAAAACTTTTAAATTATCTTCATTCTAATGGATACTCTATAAGGGGCGGCGAACTAGAAAGGACACAAGCCCAGCAAGAAATTTATTATAATAGTGGTAAAAGTAAAACTATGAATTCTAATCATCTAAAAAGATGTGCGATAGATTTACATATATTTAAAAATAACGTTTGGTTACAATCAAAGCTAGAATTACAAGATATTGGCAATTATTGGGAGAGTTTAAATACTCTTAATCGTTGGGGCGGTAATTTTAAAAACTTTATTGACGTTCCGCACTTTGAAAGAAATTGTTAAAAATCTCTTGACTTCTATCTTAAAATCTTAAGAAGCTGGCAGAGATAACTAAGAAAACTAGCAATCACTAAATGTGAGATGTTATAAAGATTAATGATGATGTAACTTAGCTTGTTAAAGTCGCGTAGCCCATAAAAGAGATTTATGACGATGCTAAAATATACGAACCTGAGGGCTTTTGCGTACGAATGAGCTCGCCACTTATAGTGGAGTGTAAAGAAATTTGGACGGTGCAGCATTCAAAAGTGGAGCAAAAGATGAAAATTTAAATGATGGCGTGCCATCTAAAGATCATAGCGCAAGGATAGGCAAAACTATCTGGTGGCTAAAGCTTGGCACACATCTCTACACGCCAGTTTACCTGCGTGAGGGGTGCTTTACTTTGGCGCCGCTGGCAATAACGGACATCTCTATGCCGTTTAGGCGAAAAGTGGCGGGGTGATATTTAAATTTAAAACAAGTGACGTGGAGCATTTTGCTTTAGTTGATGGCCAAATTTTGCTTGCAAACCGCAAAATAAGCCAGTTTTGATGAGTGCTAGAGATGGCTTGCTATTAAAAGAGATAGAGTTTGAGAAATTTAGACTTAGCACAGATCAGATCATACTAGTAAGCGGTGGCAAGCTCTATGCTATGGTAAATGATAAAGCTAAGACGCACGCAGTTTACGCGAGAATTTAGCCTTGGCGAAATTTGTCGCCAAAGCCGAAATTAGATAAATTTATCTCTTCTTTTTATATCTTTTTATCGCTTCTACGATGACCTCTTCTAGATCGTCGTTTGGCTCTTTGTTCATATCATCATAGGTGTTTTCAAGGATAGTTTTTAAGTTTTTCTCAACGTAGCTAGTATCGAAAAATCCTCGTCTAAACTCCTTACTTTTGCTGATCGTTAGCAAAAATGGGATGATCGTTCGCACACCCTCAATGGTAAATTCTTCAAGTGCTCTTTCAAGCTTATTTACCGCGAGGTCATAGTCAGTCGCTTTGACGATCAGCTTTGCGATCAATGAGTCATAAAATGGCGGTATAGTGTAGTCTTTATAGACGTGACTATCGACACGCACAGATGGTCCAAGAGCTGGATAGTAGCCCTCGATCGTGCCTGGTGCTGGGATGAAATTCTCCCAGACATTTTCAGCCGTGATCCTAGCCTCTATCGCGTAGCCTCGTGGCTTTATATCACTTTGCTCGATTTCTAAAATCTCGCCAGCTGCGATCCTTATCTGCCTAACGACAAGATCATGTCCTGTGATCTCTTCAGTGATGCCGTGCTCCACTTGGATACGGGTGTTCATCTCCATAAAGTAAAAGTTATTGTAGTCATCTAGCAAAAACTCGATCGTTCCTACGTTTGAGTAGCCCACAGCCTTTGCAGCGGCCACCGCAGTCACACCCATGATCTTTCTTAAATTTTCACTGATCGATGGGCATGGTGCGATCTCAATGATCTTTTGGTGGCGCCTTTGGATAGAGCAGTCACGCTCGCAAAGGTGGATGATATTGCCGTAGTTATCACCTAAAATTTGAAACTCGATGTGGCGAGGATTTACGACAAGCTTCTCCATAAAAACTTCATCGTTGTTAAAGTAGGTCTTTGCTTCTCTGGTGCACGACTCAAAGGCATCTTGCATATCTTCTTCTTGCCAGACCTCTCTAATGCCACGTCCGCCTCCGCCTCCACTTGCTTTTAAGATGACTGGGTAGCCGATGCGTCTAGCGTGCTCTTTTATAGCGTCCATGCTCTCGTCATTTAGCTTTTCAGTGCCAGGCACGATTGGTATGCCGTTTCTCTTCATTAGGTATCTTGCGATATTTTTATCACCCATTTTTCTGATCACTTCAGCCTTTGGACCGATAAAGATAAGCCCAGCGTCCTCGACCGCCTTTGCAAATTCGTAGTTTTCGCTTAAAAAGCCGTATCCTGGGTGTATCGCGTCAGCTCCGCACTCTTTAGCAAGCTTTACGATAGCTTTGGCGTCAAGATAGCCCTTGATCGGATCTTCGCCCACTTGATAGGCCTCATCAGCTATCCTTACATGCAAGCACTCGCTGTCTGGCGCTGTGTAAATTCCTACGCTTTGTATGTGTAAATCCCTACAAGCTCTGACTATCCTAACTGCGATCTCACCACGATTTGCGATAAGAATTTTATGTATCATAGGCTATCCTTTTTGAGTTTTGCTTATCATATAACTATTCGTTTTATTTTTAGATAAATTTATTAAGTCTGGTTTTAAAATTTGAGTGCAAAGGCTAAATTTACACTCAAATTTTTCTATCTATTGATGATTTGTGGAAAAGGTGTGGCTAGGGCTTTTTTACTAAAATCTTGCGACTCGATCGTGAAATTTGTAGCAAATCTTTGAATGCCCTCTTTTTTATAAGCGCGCCTTTGGATGGTAAAAAGGACTAAATTTCCGCCTTGTTTGGTGTAGCGATATATCGAGTGCTCAGCTGTTGGCACACCATTTAGGTTTGAAAATATCGTGATATCAAGATAAATTTCATTTGCCAGCGAGCCCTTTTTATAAGCCACTTTTAGCCCTTTTGCTTTTAGTTCTTTTAGATCATTTATCTTTTGCTCGACTGCTTGCTCTGGCGTAGCGTCAAATTTAAGCGTATTTAGCGAGAGCATATAGCTAAAACTATCTAGCTTTTCGCCAGGGAGTAAGTACTCCTGTGTGAATAAATTTGGCACAGGCTTGGCTGAATATGCTAGTGAATATAGTCTGTTGTCAAATTTTATCTGCACCGGCTCAAAGTACTGAGTAGCCGCGAGCAAGAGCGCTGGCAAAGCGATAAATGCTAAAAATTTCTTCATCAAATTCCCTTAAAATGGATTTACTATCATGACCCAGATGATGATAAGCATCGCGATAGTTGGCACTTCGTTGTAAGCTCTAAAGAAGATGCCACTTTTGTTACAGCGTTTTTCTTTGAGCTGCTTCATGTAGCGTCCAAGGTCTAGGTGATAGATGGACATTAAGATGACAACTAAAATTTTGACATGGATGTGACCAGTTTTTATAAGATCAGGCATCGCGATAAGTATCAAAATGCCAGTGACAAATGAGCCAATGAGCGCGACCCAGCCGATGTAGTGATACATCTTGTACTCCATCACTTCGACCACTTTTACAAAGTCAGGTTTGTCCATGTTTTCTACGTGATAAACGTAGAGCCTTGGCTGATAAAACAGCACTGCCATCCACGATATGAAAAACAAATAGTGGAGGTATTTTAAGTAAAGATAATATTCTGCCATAACGTCTCCTTATCTAAAAAGTATCTCTTTTCTAGCTTCAAATTCAGCCTTGCTGATCACACCACTCTCAAAAAGCTCATAAAGTCTTTTTAAGTCGTCCTCTTTATCTTTTAGTTTTAGTCTCTCTTTTAGCTCGTCCTTTTGTAAATTTTTATCCACACCACTGCCGACTAAAAATGCGTCGATGATCCACCAGATAAACCAGATAGCTAAAAATATATATCCAACAAGGATGATTTGCAAAGAGTAGCCGATAAAAAATAGTCCCATCATCAAAAAGCCAGTGATAAATTTACCAAGGTAAATTCTATGCGCTCCAAGCCAGCCAGTAAGCAGCCAAAGCGCGTATGCGACGTAGATATTATTTCCCACTCTCTCTCCTTTTTCTAAAACTTTGCCAAAGTATCATCACGACGCAAAGATCGATCATCACATCAGCGAAGTTAAAGACCGCAAAGTTAAACCACTTATGCCAAAAGACATAATCCACGACGCCGCCATGGATAAATCTATCTGTGATATTTGAGCTGCCAGCTCCTAGCAAAGCTCCAAGCCAAATGGCATGCGAGCAAAGCAGTTTTTTTTCAACGACTAGATAGACAAAAACGCCTAAAATGAGGGCTATCTGGATAAATTTCAGCCACTCATCTAAAAAGGCAAACATCGAAAATGCAACGCCCTTATTATATGTAAGAACTAGCGAGAAAAACTCGCCCTCCCACGAAAAACCATCTATAAATATCATTTTTATCGCTTGATCAACGATAAAAATGACAAAAAACGCGATGAAAAATTTAACTAAGTTTTTACGCATTTAGGGCTTTTACAAAAAATTTCTCAACTTCATCCATGCGTTTTTCAACTAAAGTTTGATTTTTACCTTCAAGCAAAAGTCTGATCAAATTTTCAGTGCCAGAGTATCTAAAGAGCGATCTTATGCCCTCTTTTGCAAGGCTAGCCTCAAGCTCTTTTAGTCCCTCTATCTTATCAAGCGGCTTTTTCTCTGTGATCTTTAAATTTAGCAAAATTTGTGGATATGGCTTTAGCTCGCCAAAAATCTCGCTAGCTTTTTTACCTTTTTTAAGCATCATAGCAACTACTTGCATCGAAGTAACAAGGCCGTCGCCAGTCTTGGCGTAGTCGTTAAATATCACGTGACCGCTTTGCTCACCACCAAAATTTATACCATTTTCTTTCATCATTTCAAGCACGTATTTATCGCCTACGTTTGAGCGAAGTAGTTTGATCTTATGAGCTTTTAGATAGTCATCAAGTGCGGCATTACTCATCACCGTAGCCACGATGGCTCCACCTTTTAGCGCCTTTTGCTCGTGTAAAAATGCAGCCAACGAGCCAAGTATCGCATCTCCATGCACAACTTCGCCGTTTTCATCGACAACGACAAGCCTGTCAGCATCGCCGTCAAATGCAAAGCCGATGTCAGCACGAAGCCTTTTTACCTCGCTTGCTAGATCTTCTGGGTGAAGTGCGCCGCAGTTTTGGTTAATGTTGCTACCATTTGGCTCGTCGTTTATGACGATGACATCAGCTCCAAGCTCGCTAAATACGGTTGGTGCGACCTTGTAAGCAGCTCCATTTGCCACGTCTAAAACTACTCGTAAATTCTTTAAATTTAACTCTTTTGGGAATGAATTTTTGATCTGCACGATATATCTGCCGATAACGTCGTCAATTCTCTTGTTTGCTCCGATCTCCGTCATCGTCTTTTGAGCGTTTGCGATGAGCTCATCGTCGTAGAAAATTTTCTCTATCTCAGCTTCTATTTTTTCATCAAGCTTGTTACCAAAGCTATCAAAAAATTTGATGCCGTTGTCGTAGTATGGGTTGTGCGATGCGCTTATCATGATACCAGCGTCACAGCGCATATTTTCTGTTAAAAATGCGATTGCAGGTGTTGGCATAGGGCCTATTTGAAGGACGTTGTAGCCAACTGCAGTCAGCCCCGCAACGATGGCAGTTTCTATCATATAACCGCTTTTTCTAGTATCTTTTCCAACCAAAATCACATTTGTCGCTGAAGTTTTTCTAAAATAGATTCCAGCTGCCATTGCAAGACGCATAGATGTTTGAGCCGAAAGCTTCTCACCAGCCTTACCACGAACTCCATCCGTTCCAAATAGTTTCATAAATTTATCCTTTTTATTATAAAATTGTGCTATTTTATCAGAATTTACCTAATTTAAAATCTAAAATTTTACTTTCATTAAGGATGACTTAAATTAAGGTTAAATTTATTATATCTTTAATATAATCACCGACTAAAATTATTCAAAAAGGTATATTATGGCAAACCATAAATCTGCTGAAAAAAGAGCTAGACAAACTATAAAAAGAACAGAAAGAAATAGATTTTACCGCACAAGACTTAAAAATATCACAAAAGCAGTGCGTGTAGCCGTAGAAGCTAAAGATCTAAATGCTGCAAATGAAGCTTTAAAAGTTGCTAACAAAAGCATCCACAGCTTCGTAAGTAGGGGTTTTTTGAAGAAACAAACTGCTGCTCGCCGTGTTAGTCGTCTTGCACAATTAGTAAATACTCTAAAAGCTGCTTAATCTATAAAATTTAATGTTTGCTGATAAACTTTATCCATTTTTGGATCGCTATAATGAAATTTCTACGCTTCTTAGCGATCCAAATATAGCAAACGATATCGAAAAGATGACAAAACTCTCAAAAGAGCAATCATCTATCGAGCCGGTTGCATCTGCTGCAACAAAATATCTACAAATTTTAAACGACATTGATGAGAATAAAGCCTTACTAGATGACTCTGAGCTTGGAGAGCTTGCAAAAGACGAGCTTAAAAATTTAGAGATTTCAAGAGAGAAGCTTGAAGAAGAGATAAAAATTTTACTTCTTCCAAAAGATCCAAACGATGATAAAAATATATTTTTAGAAATTCGTGCAGGTACTGGTGGCGATGAGGCCGCGCTATTTGTTGGAGATCTTTTTAATGCTTACATTAGATATGCGGAGCTTCGAGGATATAAATTTGAGATCGTTAGCCAAAGCGAAGGCAATACTGGTGGCTTTAAAGAGATCATCGTGCTTATAAAAGGCAAAGGTGCTTACTCAAGGCTAAAATTTGAAGGTGGCACTCATAGAGTTCAGCGTGTACCAGAGACTGAGAGTCAGGGTAGGGTGCATACTTCAGCTGTGACTGTGGCTATTATGCCAGAGGTTGAGGATAGTGAGATCGAGATCAATCCAAATGATATAAGAGTTGATGTGATGAGAAGCTCAGGTCATGGCGGTCAGTCGGTAAATACAACCGATAGTGCCGTTAGGATCACGCATATACCAACAGGCCTTGTTGTAACAAACCAAGATGGCAAGAGCCAACACAAAAACAAAGAAGCTGCGATGAAGGTGCTAAAGGCTAGACTTTATGAGCTTCAAGAGCAAGAGAGACTTGCAAAAGAAACTAGTGAGCGAAAGAGCCAAGTTGGCACTGGGGATCGTTCTGGCAGGATAAGGACATACAACTATCCGCAAAACCGCATAAGCGATCACCGTATAAATTTAACACTTTACCGCCTTGATGCGATTATGGCTGCGGGATTATTTGACGAGATCATCGAGCCACTTATTACACATTATCAAGCAGAAGCCATGCTAGAAGCTGGCATTTAAACTTTCAAATTTTTACTTCAAATTTTATAATTTATTTCTTTACCTAAAAATATTACTTTAGCTTAAAATACTTTTAAATTTATCATGCTTTAAAGTCAAATTTACAAGAATTTTACAAAAATAGATATTTAGAAGTAGTAGTTAGTAATATTTTTTCTCATTTTTTTCGAAATAATATAAATTAAATTTTTAGATTTTATTTCTTAAATAGCGATTTATAGGGCATTTAAAAGTATAAAATTTTTATTTTTGATATTATAATTTTGTATAAATAGTTTTTAAGTTTTGCTTAATAATTCTACCTTACAATTTCACCATAATTTAATTCAAAACAAGGAGACAAAATGTCAATAAGTGCAAGAAATCAACTAAATGTTGAGATCACAGAGGTAAGAACAGGTGCGGTAAATTCGCTAATATCTGCTAAGCTTGCAGGCGGTGAGGTGCTAAAAGCAACTGTTACGGTTGATAGTGAAAAAGGTCTTGATCTTAAAGTTGGAAAAAAAGCTATCTTTTTATTCAAAGCTTCAAGCGTTATCGTTTCAAAAGATGATAGCATCAAGCTTAGCGCTACAAACCAAATCAAAGGTGTTGTTAGCGAGATAAAAGACGGAGCTGTAAATGCTGAAGTTATTATCGATGTAAATGGCAGCAAAATTTCAGCTATCATCACAAGAGAGTCAGTTAGCAGCCTAGCTTTAAAAGCGGGAGATAAAGTAACTGCTATCATTAAAGCAACTCAAATCATAGTTGGTGTTAAATAATTTATGGAGCAATTTTGCTCCGCTCTTCTAAACTAAATTCTATTCTTAAGCTAAAATCTAAAATACTCTAAAAATTATCAGCCAAGTTATAAATTTAAAGAAGTTGTAGTAAATATTTTTAAAGCTATTTACTTAAAAATTTATAGCTAAAATTTATATTATTTTTTACTTTTATAACCTATCTGTCATTTTACGCAGAGCGTGACATACCAAAGTTCACCATACAATGGGCGGGTTAAATATCAACACAAAAGCCCAAGTCATAAGCTCTCAAACGGCTATGCCTATACCAAACTATATGCATCTGGCGAGAATATAGGTGGCGTTCATGAGCCACAGCCGTCTAGGGTCGTCGTTATAACTGACCGCTTGACATTTAGCATAATCACTGCTAAGACTATCTGCTAAAACTAACTATAAATTTTTAAATCTATAAACTCCATTTTTCACTCTCTCAAAAATTTTCTTCTCTTCAAGCAGCTTAAAGGTATTTATTACGGTTGGTTTGCTCACATCTAGCTTTTCACAAATTTCTGAAATTTTTACTACGATAAAGCCATTTTCATCACAGCTTCTAACTAGCAAATTTATAATTTCTACCTTTTTCTAGCCAATTATTGCCTTGTAAATCTCTTCATTCATGCTAGCTCCAAATTTTATATCCTATCGCCACGCACCAAAGCGCGCCACATAGGAAATTTGCGATCATCACAGCCGTACTTCCTGCATCTTTTGCCGCCTTTGCTAGGGCGTGATAGTCTAGGCTTGCAAGATCAGTTACTCGCTCTAAGCCCGAGTTTAGGCACTCGCAAACTAGCACAAATGCCATGCTAAAGATCAAAAATAGATTAAATATAAGGTCAAAATTCCAGAAAAATAGCGATAGTGTCGCTAATAAAAATATACAAATTTCTATCCTAAAACTCTTTTCGTTTTTGAAAATTTCAGCCAAACCCTCTCTTGCGTAGCCAAAATTTTTAAAAAATTTATACTCTGGCTGGTTTCTCATAATTTTCCTTTTTGTGATTTTTGGCATAATTATAATTAAAAAAAGGAAGAAATTTGAAACTTATTAGCTGGAATGTAAATGGCCTTAGAGCGCTTGTAACAAAAGATGGTTTTGCATGGCTTACAGAGCAAAAGCCTGATTTCTTGGCACTTCAAGAGATTAAAGTCAAAGAAAGTGATGTGCCAAAAGAAATTTATAACCTTGGTTTTAAAGATATAAGTGTAAATTCAGGCGAGAGGGCCGGATACTCTGGCGTGATGAGTCTAGCAAAATTTGACATTTCTACACAAAAGGCAGTTTTTTTCGACGATACGGAGGGGCGAGTTTTGGAGCATAGATTTGATGATATCGTGCTTTTTAACATCTATTTTCCAAACGGCCAAAAGGATGACGAGCGCCTAGCCTATAAAATGGATTTTTATGAGAAATTTCTAGCTTACTGCAAAGAACTTGTAAAAAGCGGTAAAGAGGTGATATTTTGTGGCGATGTAAATACTGCTCACCGTGAGATCGACCTTAAAAATCCAAAGGCAAACTCTAAAACTTCAGGCTTTTTGCCTATCGAGCGAGCATGGATAGATGAGGTGCTAAAAAGTGGTTTTATAGATACTTTTAGAGCCATAAATGGCGATGTAGTGGACGCTTACTCGTGGTGGAGCTACCGCTTTAATGCAAGGGCAAAAAACGTCGGATGGAGAATTGATTATTTCTTTATTTCACAAGGATTAAAAGATAGGCTAAAAGACGCATTTATCTTACCAGAGATCATAGGCAGCGACCACTGCCCAGTTGGGATAGATATAGAAATTTAGCCACTATTCCATTCTGCGAGGCTTGCCTAGTAAGAAACCTTGTGCGTAAGGTATTCCAAAATTTTTGATTTGATTTAAAATTTCTTCCGAACTTGCAAACTCGGCTACTATTTTGTAGCCTTGTTTTTTCGCAAAGCTTACGATGGTTTCTACTAGAACTCTAGCATTTTCATCAAATGGAAGCTTTTTGATTATCGAGCCGTCTATTTTTATGGTGTCTATATCAAGCTCCAAAATTCGGTAATAGTTTGAATATCCTGAGCCAAAGTCATCAATCGAAATTTTACATCCATAGCCTTTGACGCGTTTTATGAAAGAATTTACCGCAACATAGTCGCTAAGCTCTTCGCTCTCTAGCATTTCAAAACAAATTTTATTAGGATCTTTGCACTCGTTTAGCTTGCTCTCTATAAGCTCTCTCATACTAGCATCAGCAATATCGGTAATTGATAAATTTATCGAGAACATATAATCTGGATATCTCTTGGCAAGATCAAACGCAAGGCTTATCACTTTTTTGGTTATTTGTGGATATAGTTGCGTCTTCATGGCAATATCTAAAAATTCGCCCGGATAGTGTATCTTGCCATTTTGATCGATTATACGAACCAAAACTTCATAATATTTTGCTTCGGTCTCATTTTCTTCTAAGTTAAAGATACCTTGTGCTTCTACTATGACTCTATCATTTTCTAACGCATCTTCGATTAGCTGAACTGCCAGCTGGTTTTTGTGATATTTCATCTCAATGGCGTCATTTTCTAGATAGTAGTAAATATTGCTACCATTTTCTATTGCGAGCTGATTTGCAAGGACTGATTGCATTAGGCGGTTAGTTTGTGGGGTATCGTTTGGCAATGAAACACCAAATACCATCTTTATGCCTGGTAAATTTTCAAATTTTTCATCAATAGCGACATTTATTCTATTTGAACCAAAATATTCTCTAATATATTCAATATCTCTTACGATATTATCGCCTTCATACCATATATAAAATGCGTCATCTTGAAATCTAAATAACTTTGCTTTTATCTCAGAAGTATCTATGCAAAGCTTTAGTGTATCAGCCGTTGCCTTTAGCATTGCATCGATAATCTTAGTTTGATAAAAGAATCTTAAAATTTTAAAATTCTTAATGCTTAAGCAAATGAGTACTCCATCTTTTTGCGCGTCTAAAATTTCAGTTAAAGCAAAGTAGTTGCCAAAGCCTGTTAGCTTATCGATTGAAGATTGTATTTTTATTTGTTCATTTTTTTGAGTCAGCTCGTTTAGTATCAGCGTCTCTTTAGTCCTATCAAGCTTTATGGCTATATAGCCCTCAAATTTATTTTTAAAGAAAAATGGCGAAAATTTTACCTTTTCATATAAAAAATCACCGCTTTTTGTTCTGCTTATAAGCTCATCGCTCTCCCAAGGTAGAGATTTTTGCAGAGCCTCTTTTATGGATTCATAAAAGCTTTGTGGGTGCATATATGATTTTAGTATTCTAGGATTTTTGCCAATTAATTCTTTTAGCTTGTAGCCAGTTTTTTCTTCAAAGGTTTTATTTACATATGAAATTCTATTGTATTTATCGCAATAGACAACAGAGCTATGATCGTTTTCAACCGTGGATCTTAAGAGTTTTATTTGCCTTAAACGCTCTGAGGCCATTTTAATTTGATATAGGCCAAATGCACAAAATATTATAAATGCAAGTAAGCAAATTGTTTGAGCTATTTTTGCGTTATTCACCTCATCAGAGTGAAATTCTAGGATTTTGTTTCTAAAATTTTCTATCAGATTATCAAGATGTAGCTCTTTTACACTATTTGAGATTGTACGTAAAGTTTTTGTAGCTTGAGTTGCATAAAGTATCTTGTCTAATACATTTTGAGCTTTTTGGTTATCTTTATACTCGTTTTTATACATTTTTATTTGCTTTGAAATATCATCTATTGCTTCAGGACTAAGCATCAAAGCACCTTTTATCGCATAAAATATAGGCTCAAGCTTATTTGGAAGTGCGAGATTTTGTATTTCATATTGACTTATTTGGATATAAGAATCTATAGATGAGTTTACATAAGCTGATCTTTGTAAAAAAAATACTTTTTTACTAAATACATCTCTTATGTTTTGTAGATCTTTTGTTATTTCATTTTGATGAAATAACAACATCTCATCACTAAGCATTGATAGGTTGCTCAAATTTGTATCAAAAGAATTTATGTCAGCATTGAGTTTGTCGTAGTTTGAGATATCATAAATATTATTTAAAGAAAAAGTTATCTCATTGTCTATAAATTTTAGATTTAAAATTCCATCATCAAATTTATGAGCTGCACCAATAGCTATATTTGCTTTATATATAAAAAATGCACTAATGAAAAATATAGCTGTTAAGACGCTAAGTATGGTTTTTATTCGTTTAGTACTCATTTAGTATCCTAGGCTTTTTACCATTTAATGTCAGAAAAAATGAGTATAAAGCATCAATTTCATCTTTGCTAAGAACGTATCCTAGCTGGTAGTTACCAATAAAGCTTATAGCCTCTTTTAGATCATTTATCTCTCCATGAGATAAATATGGAGCAGTTTTTGTAATATTTCTTAGTGATGGCACTCTTCTTAATCTTTTGCTTGTATCTAAGGCAGAAATTTTTTCTCGGCCAATATCTTGTGTCAAATTTCCTCCTAAATTTCTACCATTGTGACAAGCGGCACAGCCTATATTATTAAATATCTCAAATCCTTTCTTTGCACTATCGTCTATGGCGTTGTTATCACCTGATATAAAACGATCAAATGGCGAATCAACACTTAAGACAGCCTTTTCAAACTCAGCTATTGCATCTGCAATATTATCAAAATTAATGCCGTCATTATAAATTTTTTTAAATAAAATTTTGTACTCAGAGATATTATTTACAGAGTCCACTATCTTGTCGTTATCTGAGTTTAGTTCTATTCTAGAGGTTATGGACTCTTTTACTTGATCATTTAAATTGCTAATCTTTGCATCGCTATAAAATAGATAGTTTGCTGCAGCATTTAATATGGTTGGAGGATTTAAAGTGCCTTTTTCCATGCTATCTTGGTTGCTTCCACTTAAATTCCAATACAAGTTGTGACAAGTTTGACAAGAGTAGTTTTCATTTGGGCTTAGCCTTTTGTCAAAAAAGAGTTTTTTGCCAAGTAGAGCCTTTTCTTCATTATATTTTACTACCGTAAGAGGTTTGTAGGATTCATATTTACAAAATGAAATCGTGATGATAAATAGACAAAGTATAACGCCCTTCATAACGCCCCTAAATTTTAATTTTCTTTTTTATATCGGCAAATTTTTGATTTTTTATATAGTACATTATTTTATTGTTTTTTTGAAATTTATGATACAATTCGCTCGATTTAGAAAATATTTATATTTCAGGGAGGAGAAGTCATGAAAAAAGGCTTTACGATGATTGAGTTGATCTTCGTGATCGTTATATTGGGTATATTAGCCGCGGTTGCTATACCAAAACTAGCTGCAACAAGGGATGATGCAGAGATAGCAAAAACTGCTACAAATATACAAACACTTATTGCTGATTTGGGTTCTTACTACACTTCACAAGGCGAATTTGCTAGTAATTCGGATATTAAAGAAGCTGTCAAAAAAATGTCAAATGTAAAAATACCAGTAAAAGCAAAAAATGATGAGTGTTTAGAGGTACGTCCTGGAAATAATACTAGTGGTGAAATAGGCATTACTATAAAAACAGGTGGTCTTTGTGAACAAGTTTGGGGATTGCCAGGACTAGTAGATGTTAAAGCTCTAATCGAAAGTAGCGACAATAAGACAGCTAATACGCTTAAATTTGGCGGCATGGGCATAAAATATAAATAAAATTTTTAGCAAGGTTTTTCCTTGCTTTTTATGATATTTGGCTTACTAAATTTTTAATATAACAAAGACTGATAGAAATACAAATTTTTACACAAATAATTTATATACATAAAAATAAGCTTTCTAAGATTTAATGCGTTGCCAAAAAGTATCAATCCTAACTATACTAATAGGCAATGGCTTTTTATTAAATTTAATTGATTTTGTCCTTTACAAATTTTAAAGATAAAAAACGTAAAATCAAACCATGGATTTACTAAAAGACCCGCTAAATAAGCTCATCATCTCGCTCTCACTTCCAGCTGGCACCGCAATGATGTTTAATACTCTTTATAACGTTACTGGCACATTTTTTGCAGCAAAAATTTCTACTCTTGCCGTAGCTGGTATGGCTATGAGCTTTTTGCTTTATCTAAGTATCGTAGGCATTGGGCTTGGTTTTGGCTCAGCACTAACTGCGCTAATAGGCAATAGCCTTGGAGCAGGAAAGATAAAAATGGCCAAATTTTATGCGGCAAATGGAATTATCTTTGTGCTAGTATTTGCTATTTTTATGGGGTTTTGTGGCTATTTTTTAGCACCAAACTTGCTCACTCTTTTAGGAGCTAATCATCACTATTTAAAAGAGGCGCTTGATTATGCGGGTGTTATCTTTCTTGCTGCACCATTTTTCTTGATTATCAAATCTCTAAACGGCGTACTCGTGGCACTTGGAGATACAAAAAGTTACCGCGATTGGCTATTTTATGGCCTTTTTATCAACGCATTTTTTTGCTACTTTTTTGCATTCATTTTGGGTTTTGGCGTAAAAGGACTTGCTCTAGCAACGGCTAGTGTTCAGCTTTTGGGCATGATCTACCTTTTTGCAAAAGTTAAAAAAGCTAAGATGATCGAGCCAAGAAATTTAAGCTATTTTGTGCCAAATTTTAGCATTTGGGCAAAGATTACAAAACAAGCTCTACCAGCTTGCTTGAACTATCTATCGATGTCGCTTGGCTCACTTGTACTTTTAAAATTTATAAGCTACTATGGCGTAAATGCCGTAGCAGGATATGGTATAGCTTTAAGGATAGAGCAAATTTTGGTATTGCCGACCATTGGTATGGCTGCAGCAGTTTTAAGTATCGTTTCAAGAAACTATGGCGCTAAAAATTTTAAAAGAGCTAAACAATGCTATAAAATTTCGCTTCTTTTTTTACTTATTTATTGTGCATTTGCTTGCGTTTTTATTAGATTTTTTAGTGAAGATATGATAAGAATTTTTGATGATACGCCGGCAGTTTTGGAGATAGCAGGGCTTTATCTTGGTATAAATTCTCTTGCTTACGTAGCTTATGGCACGATAAATGTCTCAGGCAGCACTCTTCAGGCCGTAAAACGCCCAGTGGCCATCTTTTTGCTAAATGGATTTAGGCAATTTGTGCTTCAAGGATCACTTTTTTACGTGGTAGTCTTCTATTTTGGTCTTGAGATAAAATTTATATGGCTGGCCCTATTTTTTAGCGTCTATCTCACAGCCATTTGTTTCGTCTTTTGGACGCTTTATCAGTTAAGAATGGCTACTGACGTAAGCTTTTAAATTTAAAACAAAATGCAAAAAAGCAAAGTGAAGCAACTAAGATTATGCTAGCTCCGCCTGTTAGGTTAAAATAAAAGCTAATAAATAGACCGCTAAAACAAAAAACGACTGAAAAGATAGTAGAGATTAGCATCATCAGCCCAAGTCTTTTGGCAAAAATTTGTGCTAAATATGGCGGTATAGTAAGAAGGGCGATGACTAGAATCAGCCCAACAACACGAATCGTAGCCACCACACAAAGTGCCATCATGCACACTAATAAATAGTGAAAAAATGTTGTATTTACACCGCGCAACTTTGCAAACTCTGCATCAAAGCTAATAGCTACAAATTGACGGTAAAAAAGGGCAATGAGTGCTAAAAATAAGATATCTAAAATACTCATAAATGTTATATCTTGCCCACTCACTGCTAAGATAGAGCCAAAAAGATAGCTCATAAGATCGGCATTGTATCCTGGAGTTAAATCGATAAAAATGATACCAATAGCCATGCCAAATGCCCAAATAGCACCGATAACTGAGTCGATGTTGGTTTTATCTTTTAGCGTGATAGTTGCGATTATAAGGGCTAAAAAGAGTGAGAATATGCTAGCTCCAAGAAGTGGTTCGAGCGAGAAGAAAAAGGCAAGTCCTATGCCGCCATATGCTCCGTGCGCGATACCGCCAGCGATAAAAGTCATTTTATTTATAACAACGAGCGAGCCTATGAGCCCACAAATGATACTAACTAAAATGCCAGCAATAAAGGCGTTTTGCATAAAATTTAACTCTAAAATTTCACTCATTTTATCTCTTTAGCTTAAAAACATTACTTTTGATTTTGCACTCACATTCGCCAAGTGCGATCTCGACATCGCAAAAATGGCTATGAGATTTTGCTAAATGCTCTATAAATTCTCTTTTTGCAGTATCTTCATGAGTTTTATGGATATGTAAATTTTTACTCACGTAGGCGATTTTTGTAGCATAATTTAGCACGATATTTAGATCGTGACTTACCAAAACTACACCAACACCACTTGCATTTATATTTTTTAAAATTTCATAAATTTCAGCCTGACCCTTTGTATCGATACTGGCTGTTGGCTCGTCTAAAACGAGGACCTTTGCATTTGCACAAAGCGCTCTTGCGATATATACACGCTGTCTTTGGCCACCGCTTAGCTCACCAATTCTAGCGCTTGCAAATTCTTTCATGCCAACTTTCTCAAGGGCAGCAAGAGCCATTTGCTTCTCATCTCGCGAGTAAAAACCAAAAATTTTTTTATCTATTAGCCCCATTAAAACTACTTCTAAAACCATCATTGGAAAGCTTTGATTTGAGAGAAAATTTTGAGGCACATAACCTATAAATTTACTGACTTCGCTTGGCTCTTTTCCAAAGAGTTTTATCTCGCCACTTTGAGGCTTAAGTAGTCCTAAAATAAGCTTTAAAAGTGTGCTTTTGCCACCACCATTTGGACCGATGATGGCTAAAAACTCATCGCTACTATAATCTAAATTGATACCTTCTAAAACCACTTGCTTATCGTAGCTAAAGTTTAAATTTTTAATTTTTATAATTTCTTTCAAAACAGACTCTTTTGTGTAAATGTCGTAGTAAAAATAAAAAGTCCAAGCCAAAGCATAACGCTAAGAGCCATAAATTCGGCATAGATTTTAAACTTTTTTAGCTTAATATTTGTGCTCTCGTTTATCTTGGCCCCAAAAATAGCCGCTAAAAATATCACTGCGCTCATGCCAAGCGCCATAAATACGCCACTTATAACGCCTGCAAAGTAGCTACCTAGCTCATTTGCCAGTACAAAGACAAGTATTGTGCCAGGACAAGGAATAAGTGCCGCAGCAGCTGCTACTAGCCATTCTTCTTTGCTTTTTGGTTTTTTTGTAGTACAGATATTACAGCCACAGTCGCTAGTAAATTTTGTATTTTTACTCAAATTTTGGCTTAAACTTGAGCTAAAAATATAAAATTTATTTAACTCTTTTTTGCTTGAAAGATAAATTTTGACCTTTTTATAAAGCATAAAAATCGCTACAAAAAAGATAATAATGCCAGAAAATGCTGTCATAACGCTTGCTGTATCTTTTGTTAGATCGCTACTAATCTCACGCAATATCATAAAACTAGCAAGCACAAAGATAAAAGCACCCACAACATGTAAAAATCCGATCTTTAAAGAGAAGAAAAAGGCTTTGGCGTAGCTTCCACCAGTTGCGGCAAAATAGGAGCTTGTAAGCACCTTGCCATGTCCCGCAGATGCAGCGTGCAAAAAGCCATAACCAAATGATATGAGCGCTAAAAATAGCAGAGTTAGCGGACTTTTTTGATCAAAATTTCTTAGAATTTGCTTTAATCTATCAAGCATATTTAGACTTGTTTTAGAAACAAGATCAAACTTAGCCTCATCGATTTTATCGATCTGGCTTAAATTTTCATCTTCAAAATTTACTGAGTTTGGCTCTTTTAGAAGCTCTTTTAATGCAGGCTTTTCATTATGAGCTTTGGCTGCAGTCTTACTTGAAAATGTAAAAAATATTAAATTTGCATTTGGATTTGGTATCGTCCAAAACTGATCTGATACCAAAAATGCGTTGTTTTGTGTAAATTTAAAATTAAAATATCCCTCTTTATCGTCCATTTCAACAGACACCACAAAGCCATCTTTGATAAGCAAATTTGTCTTAAAACTAACGTCAAATTTTAATCTACCCTCATCAAAATAGAGTTTATACTTTTTTAAATTTAGCTCAAGCTTTGTAGCATTTTCATCTTTGTAAAAGTACTCAATGTTTGTTAAATAGTGCCTTGGCACAAGATAATCAAGTAAATTTAAGCGGATCTTTTTGATCTCGCTTTCATCTATCTTTTCATCCTGATTTAGGTCAAAATTTTGCCTCATGAGCTCTGAGAAATTTTGTGAAAATGTCCATGAAAAAGCAATTGTAGTGATATTGTTTTCGTTTGAGTCAAATTTTACGCTCACGTGAGCGGTCGGGCTATAAAGCGAGCAAAGAGCACACCCGAAGGCATTTATAGCAAATAAGCAAATGACAATCAGGCGTGCTAACATTTTTTATAGACTCTTAGCAAAAATTTCTGCTGTTTTTTTCATCTCATCTAGCCAATTTTCTGGGAGCTGATCAATGCTTATGACCTTTGAGCCAGTCTCTTTTGCTACTAAATTTGCAGCCTTTGTTGGAAACTGCGGAGCCACGAAAATGACCTTTACACCGTGCTCTTTAGCTTCTTCTATGAGCTCTTTTAGCTCAGCTGGCTTTGGCTCTTTGCCCTCTATCTCGATAGCGATTTGCTCTAAATTATAACGTTTTGCAAAATATCCCCAAGATGGGTGATATACGATAAATTCGCGAGTTTTAACATCTTTTAGAGTATTTTTGATAAAGCTATCAAGCTCGTCAAGATTAGCTTTAAATTTAGCTAAATTTTCCTCATAGAGCTTTGCATTTTGCGGGAATTTCTCTATTAATGCCTTAGCAATATTATCAGCTTGGGTTTTTACTAAAACTGGATCAAGCCAAATGTGCGGATCAAGGCCATCATGATGGTGATGATGCTCGCCAGCTTCGTGGTCATGGTCATGGTGCTCGTGATGCTCATGTTTATGCTCACCCTCATGCTTGTGCTCGTGATGTTCATGGTGTTCATGATGCTCGTGTTCATCACTCATAGCGATCTTTTCGATGCCTTCTTGTGTTTTTACAATGTGTAAATTTTTAAAAGATTTTGAAAAACGCTCTAGCCAAGTATCTTCAAACTCAATGCCAATAGCAAAGTAAAGCTCACTCTTTTCAAGCTCCTTCATCTGTTTTGGCTTTGGCTCATAAGTGTGCGGATCAGCACCTTTGCCAACCATTGTATTTACGCTTAGTGTATCACCAGCGATTTGCTCAACAAAAAATTTTGTAGGCAATATACTAGTCGTAACAACTGGCTTTGCAAAAAGTGACAAAGCGCAAACTGCTAAAAAAACAAAAATCTTTCTCACCATCTCTCCTTTGTTTGAAAAAATATTGCGGAAGTTTAGCAGATTGCAACTTGGTTGCAACTTAAAGAACGAAAGCCTAAATATAGTGCTTTTTAAATGAAATTTAAAACTTTTAGCGTTAATATACAAAAAATAAAAAGGGCAAGGATGAATGCAAGAAATTTCTTAGAAGAGCATAGTATCAAAGCAACTACTTTTCGCATAAAGCTCGTTGAAATTTTGCAAAATGCCAAAACTCCATTAAGCTATGATGAAATTTTAGAAAGCCTTAATGCAAATAAAACTACTTTTTATAGAAGCATAGAAATTTTTGAAAAAAAGGGCCTTGTCATAAAAACCGAAAATAATCATAAAAGCTACTACGAACTAGCAAATGAGGCAAAAGCGTACTTTATCTGCGATGTCTGTCATAAAGTTACAAACATCGACATGCCTCATCTAAACGTCGCTAAAAATATAAAAAGCGCCGTGATAAAAGGCGTTTGTGATGAGTGTGATCACGAGTAAAGAGCGATTATCTCAGCCGGAATGGCTTTTGGGCGATTCGTTTTTAGATCGATATAGACAAACTCAGTCTTGCCAGTTGCTATTAGCTCGTCATCTTTTTTAAACTCAAAATATCTACAAGAAGTCGCTTTGCCCTCAGCTTGTGTGTAAGTGTAAATTTCTATCTCATCCATTAATTTTGCGCTTTTTATATATTTGGCTTCATTTTTTCTAATGAGCCAGATCTCGCCTCTTTTATACTGCGCCTCGACCGTATCGCCAACCGCGGCAGAGTGCGCAAATGCAGCCTCTTGCATAAGAGTGAAATAATAGACATTATTCATGTGTCCGTGCATATCAATGGCTTGTGGTGGGATTATTACTTTGTAGATAAAATCTTTCATTTCTAGCCTTTTTTGCTAGAATTATAACCAAAAATAAGGAGCTAAAATGCAAAATTTATGGGATAAAAAGGCGTCAAATTATCAAAGGTTTGATGGCAAAGTAAGTGCTATTCAGCAACAAATTTTTGCTAAATCCTTAGCTTGGGGAGTTGATTTTAGCGGTAAAGAAATTCTAGATATAGGCTGTGGCACCGGTGTTTGGACGATATTTTTGTCAAAAACTGCAAAAAATATAACAGGTATCGATAGCTCAAAAAATATGATAGAAATTTTAAATGAAGATGCCAAAAGATTTGGCGTGACAAATTTAACTAGCAAGGTTTGCTCGTGGAGAGAATTTAAGCCCGCAAAGCACTTTGATATCGCCATTTGCACGATGAGTCCAGCGATAGCTAGCGATGAAGATTTTGCTAAATTTCATAATATCGCAAAGCAAAAACTCTACCTTGGCTGGGATAAGCCTAGAAGCTCTGATTTGATTGAGCCATTTTTTGAAAAATTTGGACGCACTCTCTCTCAAAAAAATGTTGTAAATAGGCTTGAAGCGTGGCTAAATGAGCAAGGGATCGCTTATAAGAGTGAAATTTTAAACGAAACAAGGATCGCTAGACGAAGTGTGCAAGAAGCTGCTGAAAATATCTGCTGGCACCTTGAGATAAATGGAGCTAAAAACTACGATGAAAAAGCGGTTTTAGCGATGTTAAAAGAGAGATTTGACGGCGAGTTTATAGATGAAAAGATAGAGTCGCAGATGAAGCTTTTTGTCTTTTAAGCTAGTTTTGATCTAGAGAAAAATTTTTTACCAAATTCGCTAAAAATAACTCCAAAGATTATTAAGATCGCGCCAAAAATTTGTATGAGAGTTAGCTTTTCACCAGCGAAAAAATAGCCGATAAAGCCAGCAGAAACTGGCTCAAGACAGAAAAATAAAGCTGCTTTGCTAGCCGTTGTATATCTTTGAGCGATGGTTTGTACAAAGTAGCAAAAAATGGTACCAATAAATGCAGTGATAAAAATTGCTATAAAAAATTCCCTATCGTAATTTGGCACGACACCACCTTCAGTAAACGCAAAGACAAATGAGAGTAAAGAGACAGTGAGAAATACTACAAATACGAGTAGATAAAGCTCGCATTTTCTTACAAAGTGGCCATTTAAGCTCGTGTAAAGTGCATAAAATATGGCACAAAGTAGGGCAAGTGCCTCGCCAGCTCCTAAGGCAAGAGTGGCTCCACTTAAGAGCCAAAGCCCAAAAATAGCAATAAGTGCACCAAAAATAGCAAAAATAGTTATTTTATTTTTAAAAATGAGTGCTGTCATAAAAGGCACGATCACACACTCAAGCCCTGTAATAAAGGCAACACTTGAGCTAAAAGTAAGTTTTAGAGCGTAAGTTTGAGCAACAAATGAGCTAAAGAGAACTATACCAAGGATAAGCCCATAAATGACGCTCTTTTTGTCAAATTTCTTAGCAAATTTAAGCACGACAAAGCTCATAAAGATAGCGGAAATAAAAAATCTACAAAAGAGCATGACAAAGACACTATTTGTTCTTAGTGCATTTGCCATAGGTAAAAACGTAGCTCCCCAAACGATGGCAACTACAATGAGTGCGATGTCGGCTCTATTTTGCGCGCTTAAATTTTTCATTTAAAGATTGAGTCAAGTACCTTTTTGCCGCTATCTAGGCTAAAGCCGCTTCTTAGCCCCTTTTCTTTCTCGCTCATTACGTTAAATAGCCCATCTAACGTCTTTCTTGTGATATATGCGTTTAGATCCTCGCCCTCATCTGGCATATATTCGCTTGCACCTAAATTTTTAGCTAGACTTTTGACTGATTTTATCGTTTCGTTATTTTTTGCTGAGCCGCCGATAAAAGAATTTAGCCCATTATATGCGGTCGCAAAGCTATTATCACTCATCATTTTCTCAATTATCGGAGTAAAAGCCGCCTTTAGCTTTTGGCTAGAGCTTTTCTCTAAATACTTCGTAACGCTGTCGCTGCCGCCATTAAAGAGCTTTTTGACATCTGCTTCGTTCATATTTTTTATGCTCTCGCTAAAAATTTCAGCAGCCTTTGGCACGGCCGTGGTTGCAGCGTTGTTTATCGACTTGCTAAGGTCTTGCGCCCACTTCTCGCCGCCCACTTTTTTGGCTAAATTTGACGCCATCTCAAGGCTTTTTGGGAGTGGGATTTTAGCTGTGGCGTTATTTATAAAGCCCTCTTTTGAAAGCTCGCTAACAGCGGCATTTAGTGCCTCGCTAACTAAGCTTTTATAGTCGCCGCTTGATGCGTGAGTGGCGATTTTAACGCCTTTATTTATCATATCATCCATGCTTGCAGCTTGTAAATTTAAAGCAAGCGCGCCACAAAGAATAACAAGAGATCTTTTCATCTTCTCTCCTTTTTTAAATTTAAAGCAAAATCATACAAAAAATATCTAAACGCTTAAAATAAATTTAATATTTTTGCACTAAAATTTGCTCTTTTTTTAAAGGGAATTTATGCAGCTTTTACTTCTTAGCTTCGCTCTTAGCATGGATAGCGCGGCTCTAAATATGGCAAACGGCGCAAGGTATAAAAATTTAGCTCTTAATAAAATTTTATTTATTGCTTTTATACTTGGTTTTTTTCAGTTTCTTATGCCGCTTCTTGGCTATCTTTTAGGTGTTAGTTTTGCAAAATTTATAAGCTCGGTTGATCATTTCATTGCATTTTTTATACTTTGCTTTCTTGGTTTTAGAATGTTTAAAGAAGCCTGTAGCAAAGAGGAGTGTGAGTATCTTAAGATAGGATTTAAGACCATTTTGTATGGGGCATTTGCCACTAGTATAGACGCTCTTGCCGTTGGCGTCACACTTAGCTTTGAAGAGATAAATATCTTTCAAAGCTCGCTCATCATCGGTGTAGTCTGCTTTGCATTAAGTTTGATTGCTTTTTATATAGGTAAATTTATGGGTGAAATTTTAGAAAAAAAGGCGCTCTTTTTGGGAGGAGCGATATTAATTTTTCTAGGTTTTAAAATTTTAATAACGCATTTAATTGAGAACGGCACAGTTCAATAAAAATTTAAAATAACAATTAAAAATAATATTTAAGATTAACTATATTTTAAAGCTTATATGGATAAGATTTTGATTTTTAGAAGTGGTGACCCATACGAGACTCGAACTCGTGTTACCGCCGTGAAAGGGCGATGTCCTAACCGCTAGACGAATGGGCCACATGTCGGTTATGAAGTTGGGATTATATTTCTTTTATACTTAATTTTAGATTAATAAGGAAAAATTTTTGAAAAAAATTTTATTTATTTTGTTGTCTGTTTTTATTTTTACAGGTTGCGTGGCTACCAAAACGCCGCAAAATTCACAAGCTTTTCAAGTTACTTTATTTTCTCCGATGATCAAGATAAATGACGTTGGATTTTTCCATAAATATAAAAATGAGCTAAATTTGCAAATTTATAGTTCTGGCGTAAACACCGCAAACATAAGCATAAGAGATAAAATTTGCATAAATAGCGCTTGTTTTAACAAGACTGAGTTTAATGAGAAATTTTTTCTAGCCCCGCATTATGAGAGCCTTTTTGAAGAAATTTTGCAAAAAGAAAAGATTTATGAAGGCAAAGGCTTGATAAATACGGAGTGTGGTTTTAGTCAAGATCTAAGTTCATATTTTATAAAATACGAGGTTTGCGACAACTACGTCAAATTTATAGATAGCAAAAACAAAATAAGAGTTATAATAAAAGAGTTAAAATGAGATACATCGGAGCTCACGTAAGTGCGGCTGGAGGCGTGTTTAACGCTCCGTTAAATGCTGCAAAAATAGGAGCAAATGCTTTTGCGCTTTTTACAAAAAATCAACGCCAGTGGAATGCAAAAGAGCTAAGTGCTAGCGAAATAGAGCAGTTTAAAGAAAATCTAAAAATTTCTGGCATAAGCACAAAGCATGTTTTGCCACACAGCAGTTACTTGATAAATTTAGGCCATCCAGATGAGGAGGCAAGAGCAAAGTCGCTTGAAGCCTTTATAGATGAGATAGATCGCACCAGTAAGCTTGGGCTAGAGCTTTTAAATTTTCATCCAGGCTCACATCTAAAACAAATAAGCGAAAAAGAGTGCCTAGATAATATCGCAAACTGCATGAACGTGGCACTTAAACGCACAAGCGGTGTAAAGCTAGTCATCGAAAATACAGCTGCACAAGGCTCAAATTTAGGCTTTAGTTTTAAGCAGCTTGCTTATTTGATAGAGCGAGTAGACGATGAGAACAGAGTTGGTGTTTGCTTTGATACCTGTCACGCATTTGCTGCTGGATATGATCTAAGAAGTAAAGAGGCCTACGCCAAGACGATGGGGGAATTTGATGCGATCATTGGCTATAAATTTTTATCCGGCATGCATTTAAATGATGCAAAATTTGGACTTGGCTCGAAAAAAGATAGACACGAGAGTCTTGGCAAGGGTGAGCTTGGATTTAGTGCTTTTAAAAATATAATAAATGATGATAAAATAGGCGAAATTCCTTTAATATTAGAGACGATTGACGAGAGTATTTGGGAAGACGAGATAAAAATTTTAAGAAATTTCGAAAAGGAAAAACTATGAAAAAAGTGCTATTAAGCATTATTATGGCATCTACTTTGCTAAATGCTGGAGGTTATAAGGTCCCTGAGCAAAGTGCTGATTCTTTAGGGCTTGCTGCTAGTAACGTAGCCTTTAGTTTTGGGGCTGATGCGGCGTATTTTAACCCTGCAAATATGATGTTTTTAGATGGACGCCATCACATAGAAAGTACCCTTGGCTGGTTTCATATAAATAAGCTTGAGTTTAAAAGTGATAGTGGCAAAAGCTATAGATCAGAAAAATTTGACTCGCTAGCTGGTACATTTAGTTTTGTAACGCCAGAAATTTATGAAAACTGGAAATTTGGTTTAGCTCTTGCCGTTCCTGCTGCTGTTGGTGTATCATGGGAGGATCCAGCTACTGCATTTACCGCTAAAAGGTTTAAGCTACAAGTTGTTGAGTTAAATCCAACCGTAGCTTACCGCATAAACGATAAACTTGCCATTGCTCTTGGTGCTAGAGGTGTTTACACCAAAGGTAAGATAGCAAGTGACTTTGGACGAATAGGCTACAGAGAGATAAAAGGCGATGGTATGGGCTATGGCTATAATGTTGCACTTACTTATAGACCTATTGAGGATTTAAGCTTTGCCGTTACTTACCGCTCAAATGTAAATTTAGAACTTAAAGGCCATACAGATGCTGATTTTTATAACCTACCTATAAGCTACCATGGCAAAACAAAAGTTGAGATCCCACTTCCTGCTCAGCTTGTGCTTGCTGCTGGCTATAAATTTAGCGATTTTACTCTTTTACTAGCTTTTGAGAGGACGTATTGGTCTAAATTTAAAGGCTATGACTTTGAATACATGGATAAAGGCCCAGCTCACTCGCATCCAGCTTTTGCAAGATTTATGGACGATCCAGTTGTTAAAAATGCAAAAGATACAAATACATATAGACTAGGCATTGCCTATGATGTAAATGAAAAATTTAGGCTAATGGCTGGCTTTGCTTATGATGAAGACATTACAAGTAGCAAGCATACTGGATTAGAGCTTCCAAATACCAAATCTAAGGTATATTCTTTTGGAGTAAATTATAAATTTACACCAAATCTTGAAATGGCACTTGGATATGTTTATCAACACCGTGATAAGAAGCGTGCGACAGGTATTACCAACAGTATTGCTACAAAAATGTCAGGGGAATTTGATACTGGTACGATCCAAATCCTTGGTACGACTTTTAAATATACATTTTAGTTAGGGTCAATAATGCGATACTCTTATAATAATTTTTATGAAATTTTAACCAAAGTAGCAAAGGAAAATCCAAATCAAGTAGTTCTTTTTGAAGAAAAAGAGAAGCTAAAATATCGCGAATTAAAGCAAAATGTCGATAAAGTGGCAGCTTATTTGCAACTTGCTGGAGTAAAATTTGGTGATAAAGTAGCTATGGCGGTTACAAACTCGAAAGAATTTATCATCTCATACCTTGCGATAACTGCAATAGGCGGTATCGCAGTGCCTATGAATACTTTTTTAAAAGCAAACGAGTTTAAATATATCATAAATGATTGCGGTGCAAAGGTGCTTTTTGCGTCTAGCTCGCTTGCAAAAGAGTTAATCGCATTAAATGAGCTTGAAATTTTAAGAAAGATAATCTGGATCGGAGCAATACCAAAGAAGCTTCAAAGTGCTTCAAAAGATGAATATATAGACACTGACGAAGAGTATGGCGAGAGCGCGTATCTTACTTCAACACCTCAAATTTCAAAAGAGGATATGAGCAAGGGCTATGAAAATAATGGCCTTGTTAAAAATATAAATTTTACAGAAACTCTAAATCACAAATACGCTCTTAGTATCACAAAGTATCCGGTAATAGATGATTTAATGCATATAATTTACACTTCAGGCACTACTGGCAAGCCAAAAGGTGCGATGATAAGCTATAAAAATATCTTTTCAAATTTAATTGGAGCTCATGATCGTTTTATTGTTAAAACGAGTGATAGGTTTATTGTATTTTTGCCGATGTTTCATAGTTTTACGCTAACTGCAATGGTGTTGCTTCCGATATTTGCGAGCGCTTCGATGGTTCTTGTAAAGTCGGTATTCCCATTTTCAAATGTGTTAAAGCAAACTTTGCTAAAGCGTGTAACTGTATTTTTAGGAATCCCAGCCATCTATACAGCTATTGGTAAGGCAAAAATTCCTTGGTATTTTAGATGGTTTAACCGCATTAGATTATTTGTAAGTGGTGCAGCTCCGCTTGCAAAACAGACGATAGATGACTTTAGAGTGAAATTCCCACGTGCAACACTCGTCGAGGGATATGGCCTTAGCGAATGCTCGCCAGTCGTAGCTGCAAATTTATATGATAAACAAAAGCTTTTAAGTGTAGGGCCTGTGCTTGATGGCTATGAGGTAAAGATAGTAAATGATGAGATGATGGAGCTTCCAGTTGGCCAGATCGGTGAGATCATCATAAAGGGTGATTGCGTAATGCAAGGCTATTATGGTATGCCAAGCATCACTGATGAGACCATAATAAACGGCTGGTTAAAGACCGGAGATCTTGGAAAAGTCGATGAAGAGGGCTTTATCTATATCGTTGATCGTAAAAAAGATCTTATCATATCAAAGGGCATTAACATCTATCCGCGCGAGATCGAAGAGGTTATTTACAAACTTGAAGCAGTTGAAGCAACAGCGGTAATCGGCGTAAAAGACGTGCATGCAGATGAAGAGGTTGTGGCGTTTATTCAGGTAAAAGAGGGCATGGATCTTGATGAAAAGACAGTAAGAGAGCATTTAAAGAAAAATTTAGCGAATTTCAAGATACCAAAGAGTATCTATTTTGCCGAAGAGTTGCCTAGAAATGCTACTGGTAAGGTGCTAAAACGTGTATTAAAAGAACAAATAGAGCAGATGAAGGATAAATTTTAGTGAAATACTTGCTTGATTTTTTAAACCAGGACCTCAAAAAAAGCAAAATTTACGAGCTGATAAAGTGCGGCGATGAAGAGGGAGAAATTTTAAAATATCTAAGTAAGGCTTATGTGCAAGGAACAGCTAATATGAGCGTTTTTGAGCTACTTGGAGCAGTCTTTGGCACACAAAATGATAAGCAGCTTTTGTATCTAAAATTTATAAAAAATTTGCTTGATAGCGGTTGGATTGTACAAAATTATAGTCTTTTTAAAATACCTGAGAGCACGCAAAGGGCTTCAGCTCAAGGGCTTCTTTCGTTGCTTCATTCTGAAATTTCTCTATCAGCCACATTTTTAAAAATTCTTGAAGATGGCAACGCTGATATAAACCTACCAGAGCTTACGCCATATGAGGATCATTTGGAGTATTTAAAAGATCAGTTTTTAAAGGTGGAGCTTTACTCAAAGGCTGCTATTTTTGGCGATGGTTCAAGTGATGCAAAAAAGCGCATAAATGAACAAATTTCTGAGCTTACAAAACGCATAAATGAGCGCGTAAAACTAAGTAAGATCAGCCTAAAGATAGAGCAAATTTTTAAAGAAAACTCGCTCTATGAAAAAGAGCAGATCATATTTTTGGCCCTTTTAAAAGAGGAGTACGCGGGCGACTTTGAAAATGGTCGCGACCTAAACACACTAGTTGGGCTAATAAGCAAAGACGAGCTTGAGCGCATCAAAAATCGCACTCTTTTAGAGGATGGCTCAAGGCTCATAGAGGGCGCACTCATTGACTACGACGAGGTTTTAAATGCTTACGGCAACGTTAGCAAGAGCTTTTTTATAAACGAAGAAATTTTGCAAAGCATAATGCACCCAAAAAACGATAAAAATAGCAAAAAAATCAAGATCGAAAGCCTAGTAAAAGAGCAAGAAATTTTTGAGCTAATAGAGCCAGTAACGAGCCTAGAAGACGTCGTGCTAAACGAAAAGACAAAGCAGCTTTTAAGCACAATACTAAAGCAAGTCGATAAAAAAGTGCTTGCTAGACTTAGCAGCTGGGGCATAAAAACTAGGAAAAATATAGACGCCAAGATCATCTTTTACGGCGAGCCTGGCACTGGTAAGACTATGAGCGCCGTTGGGCTTGCAAAGAGCCTAAAGAAGCAAATTCTAAGCTTTGACTGCTCAAAAATTTTAAGCAAATATGTCGGCGAGAGCGAGCAAAATGTAAGGAAAATTTTTGATACTTACAAAGAAATTTGCAAAAAAAGTGGTAGTGAGCCAGTGCTCTTGCTAAACGAGGCCGATCAGTTTTTAAGCACAAGAGTAGAGAGCTCGAGCGGGGCTGAAAAGATGCATAATCAAATGCAAAATATCTTCTTAGAGCAGATCGAGCGTTTTGAAGGCGTGCTGATCGCCACGACAAATTTCTTGCAAAGCCTTGATGTGGCGTTTTCTAGAAGGTTTGATTATAAGATCGAGTTTAAAAAGCCTGATTTTAACGGCAGGCTTGCCATTTGGCGTAAAATTTTGCCTGAGAACGCGAGCTTTGAAGATGGCTTTAGCGTTGAAAGGCTGGCTGAGTTTAACCTAAGCGGCGCTCAGATCGTCCTTGCGCTAAAAAATACCGCACTAAAAGTTGCTATAAAAGATGATGGAATTTTTACCTTTGAGGACTTCAAAACGACGATAGAGCGCGAGCTAAACTCTAGCTTTGGCGAGGATAAAAAGATGGGATTTGGCTCTTAAGCCTTCTCTCTTGATTTCATTGTTTGTATAAATTTAAACAAATATAAAAATAGCAAGAGCCTCTGACATTGGCAAGAAATTTGCTTTTACCTAATTAGAATTTACACGTTTGCCGCCGCCAAAGTCAGGGAAAGTATAAGCTAAACTCAAGTTTTGATGAGAAAAATAGGTCTTGGCCCTTAATCTCTTTCAAAATTTACTATCTCATGTAGCATATGCTTTTTGTTGCGAGGTGAAGTTTAAAGTGCCAGAGATTACTGATCTAAATGTAAAATTTTACTTTCATAGTTAAATTTACGCCATGATTGCTATCAAAATTTACAGCAAAACAGATATCAGCGCATAATCACTTAGTATAAATTTAACTTGCTCACTTGTCTCAAATTCACTACTGCAGAGTTTGCAAATAAGTAATTTTTGTCAAAAAATCCCAAATTTTAGAATTTGCACACTTTGTGATCGCTGTTTGGGATGCGTATTGTGCTTAGAAATAGTTTTTAATACTTTGTCGTTTTGTATAACACAAAAATCGTTCTCACTAAGTTTAAAATAAAAAGTCCCATAAATTTCAATTTCTCTTTCACGATGTTTGTAGTAGCACTTTTTGAAATCAAAAAAGAGATGAGAAAATAGAAATTTATAGGTCTTTGAGTGCGATTTTTACATCCGAAGTAAAGAAGTAATGCGTGATCACTTTAGCAATTAGTATAAAAAATTGATTATATTTTTGGCAAGACTCGAGAAGCTATAAAAATTTTAGTAGCGAAATTTGTCAAAAGGCTTGCAAATTTTAGAAATTTATTGATTGATCTTATCAAGCAGCTCTTCGACCTCTTCGAGCGCAAAGGTCTCTTCTGAGCTTTGTTTCAAGAAATTTTCCATAAATTCTTTCTTTGAGATCGCAAGATCAAGCTCCTTGTCGCTACCCTTTTGATAAGCACCGATACGAAGCAAGACCTCGTTTTCTTTTAAAAGCGAGTAAAGACGCTTAAATTTCATCGCATTTAGCTTGTGCTCTTTGCTGATCACATCGCCCATGACACGAGAGGCCGAGTTTTGGATATTGATGGGTGGGTAAATTCCAAAGTCTGTTAGCTCCCGGCTTAGTACGATGTGTCCGTCTAGGATAGAGCGGCTTTGGTCAGCTATCGGATCGCTCATGTCATCGCCTTCGACGAGCACTGTGAAAAATGCCGTGATGCTGCCCTTGCCCTCCTCTTTACCAGCACGCTCCATTAGCTGAGGCAAGAGTGTGAGCGAACTTGGCGGATAGCCTTTTGAGGTCGGTGGCTCGCCAAGTGCAAGGCCGATCTCACGCTGCGCCATCGCAAAACGTGTGACGCTATCCATGATGAAGAGCACGTCATTGCCTTGTTGTTTGAAGTATTCAGCCACGCTCATCGCACAAAATGCGCCATACTTTCGCATGAGCGAGCTGTCATCACTGGTCGCTACGATGATCACGGTGCCCTCCAGGTCGCCACCTAGGTTTTTTTCTATAAATTCAGGTACCTCGCGACCACGCTCGCCTATTAGTGCGACTACTTTTATTGGTGCCAGTGTGTTTTTTACGATCATGCCCATGAGGGTTGATTTGCCAACACCTGAGCCTGCAAAAATTCCCAGCTTTTGTCCTTTACCACAAGTAAGCAGTCCATCTATCGTCTTTATACCAACGCTAAATGGCTCATTTATGAGCCCCCTTTTCATTGCATCTATCGGCGCTCTCATGATCGGCATGTACTCGGTCGTATCGATCGCTCCTTTGCCATCAATGGGTTTCATAAATGGATCGACCACTCGGCCTAGCAAATTTGGCCCCACAGGTATATTCATACCTTGATCGCTCTCGTAGACAAAGTCGCCTATCCTAAAACCTTCTACAAAGCCAAATGGGCTTATATAAGCGCCATCTGTCTTTATTTGCGTAACCATGCCAAGACCATTTTTGCTCTTATCTTTTGCAACTATACGCACGATGTCGCCAATGCTTGGACGAAGTCCAGTGATCTCGATAGTCGTAGCTGTGATTTTAGTTATGATGCCAAAGGTATTTGAGAGTTTCACACCCTCTTTAAGCTTTAAATTTATATGCTCTAAGCTCAAAAATGCGTTTCCCTAGGAGAATTTATAAGCGAGAAAAACTCCCGCCTCGTGTCTGCGTTTTTGATAAAGCAGCCCCTAAGAGCCGAGGTCGTAGTGGTTGAGTTTATCTTTTGCACACCCCTCATCTCAACGCACATATGTCTAGCCTCGACGACGACTCCAACGCCTTTTGGAGCGATTACGTCCTCAAGTGCTTTCGCGATCTGCTCAGTCATTTGCTCTTGAATTTGTAGGCGTCTTGCATAGATATTTACCATACGTGGAATTTTACTAAGGCCAACGACCTTGCCATTTGGGATGTATGCTACATGCACGCGGCCGATAATAGGCAACAAATGGTGCTCGCAAAGGCTATAAAACTCGATGTTTCGCATCAGAACCATTTCGTTATTTGAGCTAGTAAAAAGTGCGTCACCAAGAACCTCTTTTGGATCTTCATCATATCCGCTAGTTAGAAATTTAAATGCTTTAAAGACACGCTCAGGCGTCTTTATAAGGCCTTCTCTATTTGGATCCTCGCCTATAATCGTTAGCATATTTTTAACCGAATTTTCAAAACTCTCTTGCATAAATTTTCTCCATAATTTTATTGCTAGATTCTACGTTAAAACGCCTTTTATATCTATAAAAATTTACAAATTTACAATGAAATAAGGAAAATTCTGCTATATTTTGGGCTAAAAATTTGTATTCATAAAGGAATTAGATGGAAATCAAAACAAAAGCTCTAGATAGCGTAAATACCTTAGCAAGCACGACTATAAGTGCAGATGCTATAAAATCTAGCGTAGAGAAACTAGCAAAAAAAGCAGCAAAAACTATGAAAGTAGATGGCTTTAGACAAGGTCATGTGCCAGTTGCTATTGTGCTAAAACGCTACGAGAAAGAGCTAACAAACGATGCTGAGCAAGATGTCTTAAGAGATGTTGTTGATGAGGCTATAAAACAAGCAGGCAAGAAAAATGATGATCTTATCGGCGAGCCTATCGTTTCAAAATTTGACAGAAAAGATGGCAAGATCGACGTTGAGCTAACAGTTTCATTTAAACCAAGTGTCGATGTGAGCGGCTATGAGAGTTTAATACCTGAGTTTTCAAATCCACGTGTTTTGAAAAAAGATATCGATGAGAAGAAAACTGAACTTTTAAAAATGATAGCTCCACTTGAAAAAATTGATGGCAAAAGAGGCCTAAAAGTAGGCGATTTTGCTAAATTTGACTTTGAAGGCTTTGTTGATGGCGTTGCATTTGATGGTGGCAAAGCTGAAAACTATGTGCTTGAGATCGGTTCAAATCAATTTATCCCAGGCTTTGAAGATGGTATGGTAGGTATAAAAGCTGGTGGCGAAAAAGATATCGAGGTTAAATTCCCAGAAAACTATGGCGCTGCACATTTAGCTGGCAAAGACGCTATCTTTAAAGTCAAACTTCATGAAATTCAAGAGAGAAAAATTCCTGAAAAACTAGATGAAGAGATGTTAAAAACTCTACTTCCAAATGAAGAAAAACCAACTGAAGAGTTACTTGATGAGCGTATAAAAGAGCAAATCCGCCAAGAGAAAATTTATAAACTTATAAATGATGAGCTTAAGCCAAAATTTGCTGAAGCTGCGGTTGAGAAATTTAAATTTGACGTGCCAAAAAATATTGTCGAGCAAGAGATCGATATGCAGTTTAGAAACGCATGGAGCTCATTTACTCCAGATGATATGAAAAAATTTAGAGAGGACAAAGATGCTCTTTCTAAAAAACGTGACGAGTTTAGAAAAGACGCTGAAAATAGTGTTCGTTTAACTTTTATCATCGATGAACTAGCTCGTGTAAGAGGCGTAAAAGTAAGCGATCAAGAGGTTGTTCAAGCGATCTATTTTGAGGCGTATAGAAGCGGTCAAGATCCAAAAGCACACCTTGAGATGTACCGCAACCAAGGCATGCTTCCAGCTATAAAGATGTCAATGATCGAAGAGAAGCTATTTGGCGAGCTCTTTAACAAAGAAAAAGACGAGAAAAAAGTAAGCAAAAAAGAGAAGGCTGAGTAATGAGCTATTACGTTCCTGTCGTAGTTGAAAGAACTAGTAGAGGTGAGCGAAGCTATGATATATATTCCCGTCTTTTAAAAGACAGGATCGTTATGCTAAGTGGCGAGATAGAAGACGGCATGGCTGCTTCTATCGTCGCTCAGCTGCTATTTTTAGAGGCTGAGGATCCAGATAAAGATATCTATCTATATATAAACTCACCAGGTGGCGTGATAACAAGTGGTTTTAGCATCTATGATACGATGAACTACATAAAACCAGATGTTTGCACGATCTGCATCGGCCAAGCTGCTAGTATGGGTGCATTTTTATTAAGCTGTGGCGCACCTGGTAAAAGATATGCACTACCAAATTCTCGCATCATGATACACCAACCACTTGGTGGTGCTAGAGGACAAGCGACTGATATCGAGATACAAGCTCGTGAAATTTTGCGTATGAAAGAAATTTTAAATGGAATTTTGGCCAAAAATACAGGTCAGAAGCTAAGTAAGATCGTAAAAGATACTGAACGTGATTTCTTTATGAGTTCGGCCGAAGCCAAAGAGTACGGACTTGTTGATAAAATTTTGGAGAAAAGTTTTAAATAAGGCCCAAAGTGATAAAGATAGATAATGCACCAGACCCTAAGAAAAAAGCGGTTGAGGTAAAACATATTCTAGAAAAAGAAAAGGTAGATATCTACAAATTTTCAGAAAATGTTTTGCATGAATTAAGCGACGATAATGTTCCATCTACGCCAAACAATTACTCTATTTATTTTGAGAAAATGCTTGATGGACAGCCTGATGAATTTAGAAAAGAGATCGGTGATATGATAGTCATAAATTCCGAGATCTCAGTACCATCAGGCAGTAATATCTCTATTGAAAAAGAGATAAAGCAAGGATTTATCCAGATAAAAAGTATGCTTCAAGCCGTGGTGCTAATCTATAAAAATTTAGGCATCATGAGAGGCCTAGTGCAAAAGCGCATGGATGCACTCAAAAATAATACAAATATCCTAGCTCTTCAAAATGTTTTAAGTGCATTTAATCATGACCTAATAAAATTAAACAGCCTTATGGATAAGCATCTTGATGTCATTAAAGTAAGCTATGACGAAGTAGCTAAAATGCTTAAATCTATTGAAGAGCAGTCGATTTATGATACGACATATGACGTTTATAATAAAAAATTTTTAGTAGCCACAGTGCAAAGTGAAGTAGAAGCCGTTAAAAGATATGGCTATAACGCATCGTTTTTACTAGTAAGAGCAAAAGACAGATTTACAAATCGTGTAAAAAATTTAAAAGAGCGAAACAATATGTATAAAGCTATATCGCAGCTTCTTTTAAGAACTTCTAGAAGAAGCGATATAGTAGCTCATTACGGTGATGGCTGTTTTGCTATGGTTATGAAATATACTGATGAAAATGGCACTAAACAAGCTGGTAGCAGAATTTTAAATATGCTTTCATCTATACCTTGGAAGATAGATGGTGAAGAGTGCAAGCTTGATATCCAAGTGGTTTCAAGCATGATAACAAAAACAAGAAGTGCTGAAGAATTAATCTCTTACTCGTTAGATCAACTAATACTAACACAAGATGATGAGCAGCCTATATTTTTAGGTGAATAAGTAGGAGTTTGAGCTTGATCTTAGAGGTTTTATCTTATCCAAATAAAAAGCTTTATGAAGTCTCAAAAGAGGTTAAAATTTTTGACGAGGAACTTCACAAACTACTTGATGATATGTATGATACGATGATTGCAAAAGAAGGCATCGGCCTTGCTGCTATTCAGATAGGTGTTGCAAAAAGAATTTTTATTATAAATCTAGCCAATGACGAGGGCGTGCAAGATAAAGAAAATTTAATCGAGATCATAAATCCAAAGTTTGAGCTACGTGAGGGTGAGTGTGTCTATCAAGAGGGTTGCCTTAGCGTGCCTGGATATTATGAAGATGTAAAAAGAAATGAGGTTGTGGCTATCAAATATCAAGACCGCTTTGGCAAAGAGCAAAGCTTAAAGGCTGATGGGCTTTTAGCTATTGCTATCCAGCATGAAAATGATCATTTAGATGGACATCTTTTTATAGAAAAAATCGGCTTTAATAAACGTAAAAAATTTGATAAGGAATACAAAAAGCAAAAAAAAGAAAAAGCTTCATGAAGTCTTTAAGATGTGCTACTTACGGCGATGGACTAAAGATAATTGACGTTGAGTCTATCTTCTCTCGTGGGCTTCCTGGTTTTAGCATCGTTGGGCTTGCAAGCACAAGTATAAAAGAGAGCACAGAACGCGTAAAAGCAGCACTTCTAGCACTTGATTTTTCCTTTCCAGCACAAAAGATAACCATAAATTTATCCCCTTCAGATCTGCCAAAGAGTGGCTCACATTTTGACCTAGCTATCGCTCTTCTTATAGCTCTTCAAAAGGCAAAAAGCTTAGAGAAAATTTTTGTTTTTGGCGAGCTTGGGCTTGATGGAAGCGTAAAAAGTACAGCAAATTTATTCTCAATCCTTCTTTTTTTAAGCACACAAGTAAAAAACGTAAAAGTCTTAGTGCCAAAAGAGATAGCACAAAAAGCTTCAATGATCCCAAATTTAGAGGTTTATGCGGTTAGTACTCTAGAGGAAGCGATTAGGTTTTTTAATGACGCAGAATTTGCAAAAAGCATACGTTTTAACGCTACGCATGAGCTGTTTTCAAACGTGATAGAAATTTCTGGTAAAAGATATGTTCCAAATTTAAACTTCGAGCTTGATTTTAAGGACGTTTTAGGTCAAGAAAGAGCTAAAAGAGCCTGCATCATCGCAGCTGTTGGTATGCATAATATTTTATTTGAAGGCAGCCCAGGTAGCGGCAAAAGCATGTGTGCAAAACGCCTAGTTTACATCATGGCACCACAAAGCTTAGAAGAGGTGCTAAAGTCCGCCGCCTACCGCTCGCTAAATTTGCAAGATAGCGAATTTACAAGCACTAGAGCCTTTCGCTCGCCGCACCACACCTCGACTAAAAGCTCTATCTTTGGAGGAGGCTCAAATGTCGCAAAGATCGGTGAGATCGCACTTGCAAATGGTGGTGTGCTTTTTTTTGACGAGTTTCCTCACTTTTCAAAGCAGGTGATTGAAAGCCTTAGAGAGCCGCTAGAGGACAATCAAATCCACATCTCAAGAGTGAATTCAAAAGTGACTTATGAGACTAAATTTATCTTCGTAGCCGCTCAAAATCCATGTCCTTGTGGACATTTATTCTCTCGCAATCTAAATTGCAAATGCAGCGAAAACGAGATAAAAAACTATAAATCAAGAATTTCAGCTCCAGTGCTTGACCGCATAGACCTAAAAGTAGCGATGGACGAGAGCTCGCCAAATGATAGGTCAAGTTTAAGCTCGCAGCAGATGAGCGATATGGTTTTAAAGGCGTTTATGTTTCAAAAAAAGCGCGATCAAAATGAGCTAAACGGCAAGCTAAATGATGCACAAGTAGAAAAATTTTGTCTACTGAATAATGAAGCAAGAGAAATTTTACAAAAGGCAGCCTCGAGATACAATCTTTCTCAAAGAGGCATAAAAAGGACACTTAGAGTGGCTAGAAGTATTGCTGATCTTGATGAGAGCGAGCAAATTTTAAAGCCCCACATCTTAGAGGCGCTTAGTTTTAGGGCATAGAATGAAAAATTTATATTTAGACACGAGAGTTTTGGATGAGAGGGCGAGTGAGAAATTTAACCTTAGCGAAGAAAATTTAATGGAAAACGCCGCCGCTGGCATAGCAAATTTTGTACGTAAAAAATTTAAAAAAGGCGAGAGGGTGCTTGGCATTTGCGGTGGTGGAAATAACGGTGCTGACGTACTTTGTGCGTTAAGAATGCTTGAGGGTGAGTTTGAGTGTGAATTTATCCTGGTTAGCCAAAATTTAAAGCCACTTGCGAGCAAGCAGCTTGAACGTGCAAAACTAGCTAATGTGCACGAAAGCCATGATATAGACATTAGTTTAAAAGAAACGAACTGTGTCATAGATGGACTTTTTGGCTCTGGTTTAAATAGAAATTTAGACAAAAAGCACATAGAGCTTATCTCAAAGATAAACAAAAGCTCTGTCTACACCATCGCTTGCGATATGCCAAGTGGACTAAGTAGTGATGGCAAGGTGCTAGGTGCTTGCGTAAAAGCAGATACTACAATCACGATGGGAGCTAGAAAGCTTGGGCTTTATAGCGACGTGGCAAAAGACTTTGTTGGCAAGGTAAAGCTCGCTACTCTTGGCATAAGTGCTCAAAACTATGAGTGCGAAAGCGACTATCATTTGCTTGAAAAATGCGACCTTGTGCTTCCAAATAGAAAAAATGAGTGCGTAAATAAGGGCGACTTTGGCCACGCATTTATCATATCTGGCGAGCACATAGGAGCTAGCAAGCTTTGTGCAAAGGCGGCATTTGCCTTTGGGGCTGGGCTAGTCAGCGTGATAGGAGAGCAGGGGTTAAATTTACCAACGCATATCATGCAAGCAAGTAAGATAAGCGATAAAATGAACGCTGGAGCCATTGGCATGGGGCTTGGCAAAAAGGGTATAGAAGAGCTTGAGGTGCAAATTTTAAAAGGCAAAAAGCTAGTGCTTGACGCTGATATCTTTTACAGCCCAAAAGTACTTGATCTACTAAATGAAAACTGTGTCTTAACGCCCCATCCAAAGGAGTTTTGTTCACTTTTAAATCTTTGTAATATAGCAGATATCGACGTAAAAACATTACAAGAAAATAGATTTGCCTATGCTAAGTCTTGGAGCGAGAAATTTAAGGCAGTACTTGTTCTAAAAGGCGCAAATACGATAATCGCTAAAGATGGAGAAATTTATATCATGCCTTATGGTAAAAATACGCTTGCAAAAGGTGGTAGCGGTGACGTGCTAAGCGGACTCGTACTTGCCCTTTTAGCTCAAGGCTACGAGCCTCTAGATGCTGCCATCTCGGCTACACTAGCTCATGCGCTTAGCCTTAGAAATTTTGGCAAAAACAGCTACGCGCTCGAGCCAACAGACATTATAAAAGGAGTAAAATGCTTACGAAAAAAATAGCCGTACTTTTTAGCGGTAGTGGCTCAAATTTAGAAGCGATACTTAAAAAAGTTCATAATCAAATTTTTAATGGCGTAAAAATTGAAGTTTGCCTTTGTGTCTGCAACAAGCCAGGCGCATACGGTATAGAGCGTGCTAAGAAATTTGGGCTTGATACGACGATAATAGAGAGTGCCAAATTTGCAAATAGAGAAGAATTTGACGCTACAGTTGTGGAGCAAATTTTAAAAAGTGGCGCTGAACTAACGGTGCTTGCTGGATTTATGAGGATATTAACTCCTGTTTTTACATCAAAGATAAAAGCCATAAATTTACATCCTTCCATATTGCCACTTTTTAAAGGCGCTCATGCGATAAAAGAGAGCTTTGAGAGTGACATGATGCTTGGCGGCGTGAGCGTGCACTACGTGAGCGAGGAGCTTGACGGAGGTAAACTCATCGCACAAAGGGCGTTTGAACGAGAGGACGATATGAGTTTAGAGGATTGGGAGAGCAAAATCCATGCGATAGAGCATGAAATTTTGCCTGATAGCATAATAAAAATTTTAACAAAGGAAGCAAATGTTTGAATGGTTTAGTTCGCCAGAAGCGTGGATATCGCTACTTACGTTAACTGGCTTAGAGATAGTTTTAGGCATAGATAACATTATATTTATCGCTATTTTGGTAGGTAAGTTACCTCCAGAGCAGCGCGGCAGTGGTAGGATTGTTGGCTTAGGGCTAGCTATGGTGACTAGAATTTTACTTTTGCTTTCATTGTTTTGGATTATGAAGCTAACAAAGCCACTCTTTACTATCGCAGAATTTAGCATAAGCGGCCGAGATTTGGTGCTTATACTAGGTGGTCTATTTTTACTTGTAAAATCAACACTTGAAATACATTCTAGTGTTTCTGGTGAAGGTGAAGAGCATAAAAATAGCAAAAAATCACATGCAAATTTTTTGGTTATTGTAAGCGAGATAGCTGTTTTGGATATTGTTTTTTCTCTTGATAGTGTTATCACGGCTGTTGGAATGGCTGAGCATATAGAGATAATGATCATAGCTGTTATTTTAGCAGTTGGTGTAATGATGGTGGCATCAAAAGGTATTTCTAATTTTGTAGATAATAACCCGACTATAAAAATTTTAGCACTTGCATTTTTGGTGCTTGTGGGTATGACGCTAGTTGCCGAAGGATTAGGATTTCATATTCCAAAGGGATATATATATTTTGCGATGGCATTTTCATTGGCAGTGGAAAGTATAAATATCTATGCTAAAAAGAAAATGTCAGCTAAATAATATTTTTACGCCGATGAAAAGCTAATGATATGATGGATAAAATGTTAATCAAAAAATTTTAGCCCGAAAAGATAAATCTGTTGAAATTTGAAGGTAAAAATTTTGATAAGCATAAAATGCATAATAGACAATAGATTGATGTTTGTTTCGTTGTAATATCAGTGTAAAATATTCTTATCAAGCTACTAAAAAATCCGTGAAATAAAGGTTAAATTTGTAGTAGATAGCAAAATATAGAAGCATAGAAAGCTAGCTCGTTTAAAAGATTATGTATTTAGTAAAGTGCTAATTAATATTTTTGATCGAATTATTTTTTATATATAATTTCTACTAATTTAAGTGTTTTTTAATTGACTTTATAAAAAAAACAAGTTAAAATGCGACTTTTTAATGAGGTAGTGGCATAAACTTACAAACACGACTCAGGCGGGGTGTAGCGCAGTCTGGTTAGCGCATCTGGTTTGGGACCAGAGGGCCGAAGGTTCGAATCCTTTCACCCCGACCATGTTAAATGGTGAGTGTAGCTCAGTTGGTTAGAGCATCAGATTGTGGTCCTGAGGGTCGTGGGTTCGATTCCCATCACTCACCCCATTTTGGGCGCTCGTAGCTCAATTGGATAGAGCGACAGACTTCGGATCTGTAGGTTATGGGTTCGACTCCTATCGGGCGCGCCACTTAAAATACTTTATGCGCTCATAGCTCAGCTGGATAGAGCAACGGCCTTCTAAGCCGTAGGCCTCAGGTTCGAATCCTGATGGGCGTACCACTTTATTATTGTTGTGCGGATGTGGTGAAATTGGCAGACACGCCAGACTTAGGATCTGGTGCCCCACGGCGTGAAGGTTCAAATCCTTTCATCCGCACCATTCTTTTTTATAATTTGGAATAATCTTATATAATCAGTATTTATTGTAGAAAATATTAGATATTTTTCTTGTTTCTTGACATGTAATAATGTTTTTTGTATAATCTCAATTCTTTTTTAAACAAATGTCTTGCTAGCTCAGTCGGTAG